>JAKCCC010000055.1 GCA_021838985.1 Planctomycetota bacterium | reverse complement strand
GGCACAGCCCGTAAACGTTGCCGGTGGAAAAGGCCACGATGCGGCTGGAAGAAAAGTGCCGACAGACCAGGCCGGGTAGCCAGGCGTTCATCGCCCAGGTCAGCGCCTCCCGCCCGGTGGCGCCGAATTTCATACCCGCCATGTAAATCACGTGCGGCGTCCGCGGCAGTGCGGCCAATTGCCGTTCGTCCAGCAGATCGCAGCGAATGGTTTCGACGCCCCAGGATTCAAGCTGTTGACGTTGCTGGGGTTGTGAAAATCGCGCCACCCCGATTATCCGGCGCTTCACGGCCGCCGCTTCGGAGGCGCGCCTGGCCAGGTGGGCCAGACTCGGCCCCATTTTGCCGGCCACGCCCAGGACCATCAGGTCGCCCTCCAACCGCCGCATCATCTCGACCAGATAGGCCGGCGGGCAGCTAAGCTGATCTTCCAGTTGTTCCACATTGGCAAGGGTCGCAGGGGCAGGGTTCGAAACGTCCATGGATCTTTCCCCAAGTCGCTTTCCGATGTTACGAGAAATAGTCTGCTTCCGGGTTTCGGCTTCAGGCCGCATGTTCTCATGCTCACGCCGCTTTCGAGAGCACTTGACGGATTTCTTGGCGAACCGGGCGCGCTGTCTGAACCGCCCGCCGGGCTTCGGCCAGAGGGATCGGTTCGTAATCCCCGGGATATCGTGTGACGGTCGCATAGGCGGTCAGTCTTGCCTGCTCCTGCGGTTCAAGGTACGGTCAGAGTTCCGCCGGGACTAGAAAGAGCAGTTCTTCGATGTTGTGGGTCTTGGGAAACGCAATACCCCGCAATATGAGCAGCCCCTTCAGGTATTTTTCAACGCACTGTTGCGCGTGGAAACAGACCGTGTCCGTCGGACATCGCTTTTTCAATCGCAACGCTTGGACCGCGTTCGCCAGATCGTTGTCCGCCTTAGCCGTCCACTCCCGAGCGACCGCATAGACACTTTCATCGCCGAACATAGAGCACTTTTCCCTCGCGATGAGCCGGCCATTCAATCGTGCCGACGATATCCTTCCGCCAAGCGAATTCTTCCGGCCGACTCACCAGGATGTCCTTAGGAACGTGGAATTCGCGGAGCGCCGTCCGTATCTCTACTATCTTTTCCCGTTTCGATCCTTTTACCGGCATCACCACCAATAGGTCCACGTCACTGTCCGGCCCCGCCTGTCCTCGTGCATTGGACCCGAACAGGATCACGCGTTCCGGGTGAAACCGATCCACAATGCGCCGGACCATCCGGCGAACCTGGGCTTGAATTGGCGCTGCGATTGTCTGCATAGGTTTATTTCCTGGTCGTCCGCCGCGTCAATGCATCTCCGCTTGAACTCGCCCCAGGCCGCCGCGGTAATAATGAAAATGCACGTTGGGATGGTCCGCCAGCAGGGACATCGGCACCGCCGAATCCGGAATGCGTTGGGAGATCATCAGGGCCGTGAGCCGGATGCCAAACGGATTGTCGTGATGGCCGGGATGCCAAATGGACACCTTTTCCGCCTTCCAGGTCTCCACAGGGCCAACGGTGCGGGCCTGCGTCGGCACTATGGCCACGTTGCCGCCGCCGGAGGTGCGGGCGTTCTGTACGACCGTGAGCGGATGCAGGTCGGTCTGGCGAGTCTTGAGCTGGCGGTACTCGGACGGCGTCGGCGGATGGTCTTTATATTCACCACCGCGGCGCGGCGGATCGTTAAACGCCCAATGTTTGACTTCGCCCTGCCCCCCCTGCATCACCACGCAGCGGACGGCATCGAAGGTTTGACTGTAATCTTCCACCTTGCCTACCGGAAAGTGCAGGTGCGAATCGGGCATCCGCAGTTGGGGGTCGATGCGGTCGAAACATAGTTCGCGATCGGCGCGGATAAAAGACAACGGGTGCGTCGGTGCCACGGGTTGGCCGTTTTGCACCCATTCGTCCATGCCCCAGAAATGGGCGCTATGGAGCTTCAGGCCCAGACTGTTAACGATCCGGGCCACGAGGGGAAGCTGCTCGGTCGGGCCGATAGGACCGCAAATGCCGGTGGGATTATCCGGCGTCGCCTGCCGCCACGCTTCGATATATTCCAAGGCTTCGGCCAAGTATAATTCTTCCAGCGTATCATAGAAATGAACCTGAAAGCCATCGCGGGATAATTGTCGCAGGTCTTTTTCCTGAAGTTTGGCGGCTTGCTGTAAAATATCTTTTTCCAGCGTGGTGTAATCCCACCAATCGGGGGCGATGGTGCTGAGCGGTCTGGACATAGTCGGATCTCCAAAAACGGGAATTATACTTAGCTTCGGACCTAAACCTCCTCCAGCCGCACAACGCGTTTTTCCTTAGCCGATTGGATAGCGGCGAAGGCGACGCGGGTGGCGAGAACGGCCTCATCGACGCCGCAAACCACCGGGCCGCGGCCCTGGATTTCTTCGACAAACCGCTCCAGCATGGCGGCATGACCTTTGTTCGGTTCAGCCGTAAAGATCAGGTTGGAATCACCCGCGGCGGCGGCCTCCTGACACGCCGCCCGCTTCTTGGCCAGCCAGCCTGGCACCCCACCCTCCGCTCCCACGGCGGGATGGCGATCGTGGATCATCGGATAGATTTTTCGATCCGGCGCGCCGGCGATGCCCGCCGTGCGAATTTCCAGCATGTGGTCGATCACCACGGCTCCACCGTTGCCGAAACATTCGTACAGTTCCTTCGGGTACCCGAAGGTGCCGTTGGCGGACATGCTGATCGTGGCCATGGCCCCGCGGCGATAACGGATCACCACGCCATGATTGAATGGTTCGTGGCTTAAAGCGATGACGGCCTGCGGCTCATCCGCCAGGAACCAGTTGCACATATCCGTAAAATGGGTCATCTCAAAGAGCATCGGCCCATGCGGAGCCTGCTCCGTGTCGAATACCCATTCCTTCCAGCTATACCAGTCGTCATTGATGCGCACCGACATCCCGGCGACGCCGTCCCCGGAAAGCCGGGGGCGTTCCGCGGAATTGCGGTCAAAGCGCCACGGGCAGGGCGCGGGATGCTCCATATGCCGACGGAAGATATCGTGCGCTTCGAGCATGGCCGGAGAACCGCGGCGATTGTGGCCGACACAAAAGGCCACGCCCGCCCGGCGCACCACCTTTTGAATTTCGTACACCTCCTCCAGGGAGCGGGCCAGCGGCTTTTCGACGTAGATGGGCTTGCCGGCCCGCGCGGCGGCTTCAATCACCGGGAGCCGCAATTGTTCCGTCGTGGCCAGGCAGATGGCGTGTACTTCCGGGTCGTTGATGGCGGCGTGAAAATCCTGGCCCGTCTTCAAGCCGTGGTAGCGTTCGCGCAGCTCGGCCAGCACCGCCTCATCCAGATCAATGCAGGTAAGCAAACGCGCGTTGGGCAACTGCGCCAAGTTGGGAATGTGCTGGGCACGGGCCATACTGCCGCAGCCGATGACGGCAAAATTGAGTCTCTGCGGTTGAGCCGGTTTCAGCACATGATGCGTCGCTTCCACCCGCGACTCCGAGGTCAGTTTCACGGTGGACATAGAGTTCCGATGCTAAAAAGAAGTTCGTCGCTTCGTTCGATGGCGGGGATTTCCATCACCCTGCTGGCACGCCCTCGCTTCAGGGCAGCTCGGATAACTGGACCAGTCTGTGTTCGCGTTCGGATAGCTCGGCGGCAAAGACCAGCCGCATGGACTCGTACGAATCGTCCGCGGCCGGGAATGGTCTTTTTCCCTGCGCGACCCCTTGCGCCACGGCGATATTCTGGCCATGCGTATTGTGAATCCACAGCAAGTCTTCCTCCGGCGGATAGGTCACGGTCTCCACCAGGTGACTGTGCAGTTTATCCGCGGCCTCGATAAATTCCCACCGGCGCGCTCTCCGGCGAAACACGTCGGTTTCGATGGCGCCACCGGCGCCATAGATCAGGTAAGTTAAACGATGGCCATCGTCGCATTGCTGGGCGAGCATATCCTGCAACGGATCGCCGTGGAAGGTCTGGGCCGTGTGCATGAAAAACGTCAGGGAACTGATCGCCCCGCCGCGGTACCGGCAGCAGATCTGGTGGTTGTCGGCATGGCGGAAATATCCCACCGCGTTGGGGGCCGCCAGCGCGTACACTTCGACGACTTCATCGCCGAACCACCAACGGACGAGGTCCAGGTAGTGGCAGAGTTTTTCCGCGATCAGGCTGGTCGGACTATTACTCCGCCAGGAACCACGGCCATGGCCCTCGCTGCAGTAATAATCGCAATGGGAATTGAGCGGTCGACCGATTGTCCCCGCGTCGATCCATTCCTTCACTTTCCGGTAGATCCGCGAATAGCGCAATTCAAAACCGATCTGCAGAAAGCCGTCCGTTTCCCGCTGCGTCTGCAGCATCCGCTGCGCTTCCGTCAGCGACGTACCCATTGGCTTTTCACAAAGTACCGCCTTGCCGGCGCGCAGCGCCTGGACCGTCAAGTCACAGTGCGTCTCATTGGGCGAGGCGATATAGATCAATTGAAGGGCGGGGTCACCCAATATTTCATCGAGGTTGCTGGTCGTGGCGATGCCCAGTTCCCGGCCACGCTCGGCCGCCGTTTCCGCCGACGGCTCGTAGCCGATGACACGCCGGATAAAAGGCGAGGCCTTGGCCGCCTCCACATGGGTGGCCCCCATGCGGCCCAAACCCAGTACGGCGGCGCCGAGGAGCGAAGACGAATTTTCCATCATGTTGATCCTTTCCGTTTCCAGAGGTCTGTAGCGCCGCACGGGCGTACGGTTCAGGGGCCCCTTTCCAGGACTGGGGCGACCGGGACCGGCGCCGGGCCACGCATTAAGAATCGGTAGACCAACAGACCGGCCAGCCCCAACGTCAGCAACAGCCAGCCGAAAACATCGCCCAAGATATAATTATTGTTGAACGCCTGGATCAAATTGCCGCTAAGCCCCTGTACCAGGCCGGCGCACAATCCAAACTTCACAAAGGAAAGCGAACTGGTCACGGAACCAACCTCGTTGGGGTGCCGATGGCGGTACACCATCAGGTCCACGGCGTTGTACAGTGGAAAAATCACGCCGCCCGCACAGACCACCAGCGTCAGAGAAGCTGGCGTGTGGGCTTGCCACAGCAGCACGACCAGCAGACCGCAGAACAGCCAGAACCCCACCGCCAGCTTATACGGGCTGAGGTGGTCCACCACCCAGGCGGTGGGCCAAGCCATGATAACGCCGATCAGGGAGGGCCAGGCCATCACATGGCCGATAGCAGATTTATCAAGGTGCAAAGTATTCTGGGCGTACAAATAGATCCACATTCCCCAGACCACAAGAAAGCTATACACCAATGCCGCGGAAATGACCAAAAGAATAGTCCGCCGATCCTGGAATGCCACCTGCATCGCCGACCACGGCTTAAAGCGTTCTTGGCGGCCCTCCGCGTGGACCGGCGGCTCGTGAATGGCAAAGCCCGCAAAAGTGGTGGCGAACACGAGAGCGGCACCTATAAAATAAGGCAGGCCCCCGGGCAGCCCCAGACCATAGCGCAGCGCTAAAAAGCCCACGATTCCAAACATGATCGTGACGGGAGCACCCATGCGCGCCAGCATCCGCCGCGGCATGCAGTCAATATTCAGCAGGGGGATCGTGGCCCCCTCCGCATCCCTGGATATTGCCTGGATCGCCCATATCGCCAGCAGGATCCAAAGCGAATTGGTCAGGGGGAAAACGATCACCGAGAGAATGACAAAGGGAGCCGAAATGAACAGGTAGGGAATCCGCCGCCCCCAACGAGTGACGGTATGATCGCTCTTCCACGCGAAATACATGGTCAAAAAACCGGTGACCCAACTGGTGCACCCGTACAACCAGCCCAGTCCGGTTGAATTCATACCCAGGCTGCTCAAGCGAAGCTGCATCAACGGCGCAACGACGTTGAAGCACAGCGACCACCCCAGGTTCAGCAGCATGATCATGGCCAGATTGCGCCACATCAGCCGCCGATTGGCGTAGTACGCTTTCATCGGGGGACTGATTTCTTCGGCATGAGTAAGCAGCGGCGATTCCTGGTCCATGTATGCTCCCGATGGCGCACTTCGCCGCGCCCCGCCGGCTCGTGCCATCACTTTTCGATGCGGGTCGATGATAATCCCGATCAAGCCCAATGCGATACCGACTCAAACCGCATGGAATAGGCACAATGACTGCGCGGGTTGTATTCGCCATATTGTGACTTGCGGACGTCGAAACCCGCCGCCGTTGTAACGGCGTCCGCCGTGGGGGCGTAACACAGGCCCCGCACCCTGTCGCCGGCGATTTGCAGCTCCACATCCACCGGAACGGCGAACTGCATTTTCCGACTGCCGGCCGCTAATTCGCTGGCGCCCAGCAACATCAAGCAACCGGCGGATTCATCGACCAGGATAGCTTCCGCCACAGTACGGCAGCCCATGGCTTGCACCGGTTTTCCCGCAGTCAGTTGCAGCCAGGCCTGCCCCGGCAGCCTGATGCGTTCCTGGTGTTGGGTAACTTCCCCGGCTTCGCTGGTGAGGGCGAAAAGAAAGGAACCACTGGTAACGGGTTGCGTTATTTCCCAGCGCCAGCGGCGGTAATGCGGAAATTTAGCCTTCTTTACATCGACGTTCCGCCCGTCGTTGAGGCCATAGATATAACCGGGAATCCACTGCGGCTCTTCAACCAGGACGCGGCAGTCGTTGCGCCGATCCAGCAGCGTGATAAAAATTTCACCGTTCTCCTCATCGCCCAGCCCTTTGCTGCCGCCTTTGATGCCCGCGATTAAATTGGCCTGGCCGCCGGTGAGCCGATAGCTGTTCGGCCCAAGCTCTTTCACCGATCCGGAGCAGTGCAAGTGCGTGGCGAAGCGGATGGGCTTGGCGCCTTCAAAACTGTCCGCAATCACCACCGTGCCGTGGCGATAATCCGCAACCACAATTCGCTCGGCTCGGCGCACCTGGAACTTTGGATGCAGACAGTCGGTGATGACGGCGTGGGCGTAAATGAAACGGTCCGTGATCAGACCGCGACGGATATAAGCGCTCTTCTCTGGGCCGATATCACCGTTGAGATACTGGCCCTGGCTCAACATGCCGCCATCTTCAAAGCACATCGTGTTAGTCAGGGCGCTGTTCAGGCCATACGTGCCTATATTGACATTGATCAGCACAGGCGTGCCATCCACGGAAACTTCCAGGGACGCCATCGGCATGGCGAACTCGCGATTGTGCGGCTTTAAATGGAAACTTTGCCGCCGGCCCGCTTTCAGCCCCGCGCTGCAGGCATAGCCGACGGTCTTTTTGCCGCGGGCTGTCCAGATCAGATCGCCGATATCTTGGGCGAAGAAAGGCTCCGTGGGAAAGGCGGCGGGCTTCGCCGGTATTTCCGGGGCATAGAGCAAGTCAAATAATCCCACCTCCACCTCGCCCGCGGTTTTCTTTTCCTGCTCGACGAAGGCCTGGTAGATGGAGGCAATCCCCGGCGTGGGATGGAAGCGGCAGAGAAACGCGGTTAAATAACGATGCTCGCGTGTGCGCCGGCCGCGCTGGAGTTCCTGGGTATTGGGGGTTTCGAAACAGGCGAATAGCGCCTGACCCAAATGGTCCAGGAATGGGCTGTTATTCAGTTCCGGCCTGGGGCCGCCAAAGGTGTGGGCCGCCGCCAGATACCGAACCAAGTGAAATGGGAAAAATGTCGCCCAGGCCGCCTTGCCGCCAGGCGGAAACAACTTAAGGCTCTCGCAAAAGAGCCCATGGAAGAAGGGCAGGGCCTGGCGGGCAATCGGCAAATCATCATAGAACGCCATGCAGGCTATCCCCACGCCGTTCCAGGCGCCCAGCGAATGTGGATCGGCGGTCGGGCAGCCCATATAAGCCCGCTGCAGCAGCGTAAAATCGTACATCTTCTGGAGATATTCCTCCACCTTGGCCAACACCACGCGGCGCTCTTGACTGTTAAACAGCGCTCGCAGGTAATCCCACGCCACGCCGGCGTAGTAGAGCCTGTAACCAATACCCCGATCATTGTCGCCGCCCATCAACAGAGGGTTATCCGATTGGCCCTGGCTATGGCCTTGGCCGGACCAAGACGCCAACGCGCACAGGTCGACGATCTGGCGCTTCACCTTTTCGCCGATCGGCTTATCCCCGGTCAACAAGTACGCCAGGCAAGCCAGGTCCAGCTCGCCGGCGGTTTCGACGCCGAAACCAAGGTCCGTGTTCTTAAACTTTTCCACCCGCTGGTGAAACGCGGGAGCTGACAAAAGCCGCCGGCGCTGGGTTTCGAGTTCCGCCGCGGTCACATAAACGCGCGGATGGTCTTTGGAAACAGGCAACAGAGGGCAGGGGCAGCGATCGTCCCGGCGCAATTCCATGAAGGCCATTCGCCCCCAGTCCATGCGGGCGCGATCGCGTTCCACGAATTCCAGAACCAATTCCGTGGCGCCTTCCTTTGCTTCAAAACCAAAATCCGCCGCCAGACGCTGCTGGGCAATTTGTTCCGGGCCGGGCATATCAAACCACAAGCCGCCTTTTAACTTGCCATTGACATAAGTGCGGGCCATGGGAATCG
>JAKCCC010000054.1:3134-8765 GCA_021838985.1 Planctomycetota bacterium | reverse complement strand
TCGCCCCCCTCAAATTCATTCCATTGGCACAGGAACAGAAAATGCGGCAGATAGTGATCCGCCACGCGCCATTGGATGCGATAGGTTTGACCGTACGCCTTTCCACCGGCGTCGGCCGCCAGCCAAATGTTCAGCCCCGGCCCCGGTGCATTGACTCCCGGATAGCCATCGGTCACCGTCAGCGCCTCCACCCGACCCTGGTGATAGGTGGGCGTCGCCTTTTGGTCATACCACGACCATACGCCATAACGTTCTTCTTTAGTCAGTTGCAACCAGGCTCCCACGTAACGGATCGTGAAACGCGGATCCTGCACCACCGGCGGATGGGCGAAACGCGGGCCGTTCAAATAAAGCAATAACAGGGGCTTGTGCTGATAGTGCAGATAGATCCGCCGATATTTTGGATGATTGATGTAATGGCGGTAAATGTAATTAAGCTGTTTAAAAAACCACGGGCCGGTATAAGGCGTGGTGTGGTTTAACCAGAAATTATGTTCCGGCCCCATCAGAAAGACGACTTTCGGATGCTGCCGCATACCGGAATATACATGAAATAGCGCATTGGTCGCCGCGATGCATTCCCGCGCCGCGGCATCGGGAAACGGCGCCGTCAAATTATTCGTCCAATCGGTTTCCACGAAGTTAATGCCCATCCGGTTAAACCAGAGGGCCTGCTGCCGCAACACACGTGGATCCAGGGAGCTGTAGCGGCCCAGAATCGGCTCGGCTTCCTCCTGGCCCCATCCGGCATAGCCCGGCCCGAACCACGTTTCGTATTCCATGCCGATAAGATGATGGGGATCGGCCATAACGTGGAAGCGACGGCGGCGAACCTGGACGGTCACGGTGTTCGAGCTCCGCAACACACGTGCCGGCGGCGGTGGAAATGCCGTCAGAACCGCCATTCCAGGCCAACCGTGCAGGGAGTGATCCCACGCCCCCCGGCCGACCAAGGTTTCCACCTGGGCCGACTGCGCGCGGCCGGCGGCAACCGCGGCAGGCCAGCCGGAGGGCCTGGTGGCAAAACAACTCCATCGGGAGTTGGTGAAAATCACCTGGTGCCCGGCGGCGGTCTGGATCGTCAACCGGGCCAGCAAACCAGCCGGGCCGTCAACATTGAAACCCTTCACGGATAACACGTTAACGCCGGGATACAGAAATTTTTGCAGATTCCACAGATGGTGCACGTGCTGCCAGTTGCTGCCGGCGCCGATCAAATGTCCGTTCAGAAAGGCCGTAAAGGAGTTATCGCAGGTGATTAACAGACGCGCTGACCGTGCCGCCCCGCCCAAATGGAAGGGCCGCTGGAAATAAACGGTTTGGTTGTTCGCCACCCGCTGGGACCAAATCCAGTAGGCTTCGGGAATCGGATGGCGTGCGAGCACGGCCACCTGAATCCGGGCCAGGCCCGGCTGCGGCAGCGGCAGCAGGAAACGCGCGACCCCCGAAGGCCCGGTGGTCTCGCTGGCGCACCACGGCTGACCATCCAGCAAGGCCCGCAACTTTAACCCCGCCATCGGCGTGATAACTTTGGCGGCGGCGCCGTTGACGCCCACCGTGGCGCTGCCCACCCCGGCCGTCCAACCGGCAATGGCGGATGGATTCGGATAACCCAGGTAGCCGGGAAACCGCGCATAAGCCGCGGCATCGACGGAGAAATCTCCGTTGTGAATCAAATGGGACCGGACCGCACCCGTGCCCGACGTTGCTGATCCGCCGTGCATACTCTTGTTCCGTGCCTTTAGTGTCACGGCCGTGACATCCACCGTCAGCCCCGCCCCAACGGCACTGCGATTGAGAAACTCGATACGGGTTGCTGCGGAAACAGCCGTGAAGTTCAGCGTGAAGAATCGAAAGACCGCATCCGTGATGGGCGGCGTTTGGACGGCAATCGGCCGGCCATTGGCGGCGTTGGCCACCAGCACTTCGATGCGGTCGGATTTCTCGCCGCTGCGTGCCGCTGCGGCGTAACGGAGCTGATAAGGCCGACCCGCCACCGTGGACACTATCTGGCTAAGGCTGTTGGCCGGTTCGGCCCCGCCGTTTTGAATAAAAGCAAATTGCTTTAGGCCCGCCGTGGCGGCCGGAGCAAATGGCTCGTCCGCAACCTGCTTAACTCGGTCCGCCAGCGCTGAAATTACCACGCATTGACCATCCCCAACCGCGGTGCGATTGGAACGGATGGTGAGCCGCACAACCCCGAGCCGGCTGGCCGTCGGGACACTCCGCGGCGCCGCACGCAGCACGCCCCCCACCGCGAAACCGCAGGCCAGAAGGCCAACCACAGCCAAGCCTTTCATCAACCTACCCTTTTCTCGGCACTTCGGAAATAAACGTCCCATGGAGCGCTGGGTTGCGGCGTTCCGGCGAAACGCCAGCCCGTCGCGGCAGTTTAGTGCTTTGTCACCGCTTAACTTTCGGGTACCCCGTCCACCGCCATTCATCGGGTCGCCGTGGGCGACTAAACCGCACCGCGGAATCGTGGGCCTATCGAACCAAAAAACGCAGCCGCGCCTGCGCCGCCACAGGGTGCTTCAATTGGCGGGCTTCATGTCGATAAGACAGCCGGAAGAAACTCTGGCCGCCAGCCGCCCGCAGCGCCAACGTGTGCCATCCTGGCGCCACGCCTTGCAAATTAACGGGGTAAGACCGCCGGGAAGCGGGAATGTCACGGGCAATCATCCTGCTGTCCAAGCGCAGCGTGAAACCCCGGGGCGTCCTGCCCGCGCAGGCCCACCGCACGGTCATATGCCGCGCGGAGATCTTTTGGCCACGGTGCGGGGCGCCGATGGCCAACAGCGTAGTGGTGGGGTGTGGCTGGTGGTACAGCTGGATGAAGGCCCGCGTCAGATTCAGGTAGTAAAACCCCCAGCCGCCGCAGCCGCGATACGCGCAGGAAGTCAGCGAAGTCGGCTCAATATCATTATTCAGTTGCACGCTGTAGCAATCTACATAACTTTTCGAGCCTTTGGGTTGCCCGGCGAATTCGTTCCACTGGCAAATCGTCAGGAAGCGCGGGCGGTAACGCAGAGCGGTATTAAACTGCCTGACGAAGGTAAATCCACTGTCCCTGGCCCGCGCTGCCGGCGCCAGCCAGCCGCCGGCGGCAAAAAAGCCCGGGGTGATCGTTAAGGCCTCACACTGGCCGCGATGGTAAACCACAATGGGATGTGTCGAGCCATCCATCCACGACCAATAGCCGGCCTGAACCAGCGCGGGTGCGTCTTGCAGCTGCGAACCCATCCAGCGCACGGTAAACTCCCGGGTGCTAATGGGCGGTTCACCGGCGGCCAACTTGCCGGCCAAAAACGCCGGTCCACCGCCATTAAAGATCACCATCAGCGGCTTGTGGCGATAGTGCAGGTACAATCCTTTAAACTGGGGATTGCGAACATAGTGCCGATAAACCCAGTGCATTTCTCCATTCAGCGCCGTGGTGGTTGTCACCGGCCCGTTATCCAGACCCAGCAGCAGAACCACCTGCGGCGTGGCGATGCCTTCTCGCCTCAGGCGGGCGTAAGTCGTGAACAGCAACGTGGTCGCCGCCAGCAACTGTTTGGCGTACGGCCCCATTTGGCTGAAATGACGGTCGCCCCACAAATTATTCGTCCAGTCAATCATGATGTAGTTGATGCCCATCTTATCGAGCCAAAGGGCGTGTTGCCGGATCACCGCGGGAATGAAGGGATATTTGCCCATCAGTGGTATCGCTTCGGCCGTGCTCCAGGTGGCGTTCAGCGGTGTGAACCACGGTTCATATTCAATACCCACCAGGTGCCGCCGCGGCGGCAGCGCCGGAAATTTCCGGGCCAACACCCGCACCGCGACGGTATTGGAGGTCAAGACGTGCTTCGGCAGTGGTTGGCCAACCGGGAACACCGCCCGACCGCCCAGGCCCGGCCAGCCGCGAATCATTCCACCCCAGACGCCACGCCCCACCAGGGCCTCCACACGGACCGGCCGCCCCGCTGCGGCCGGAAATGCCGCGCCCGGCCAAGCAGCGGGTCGGGCCGACATATAACGCCACGTGTGATTGGTGAAAAGCACTTCGTTCCCGGCGGCGGTCTGGATCGTCAACCGGGCCAGCAAGCCTGCCGGACCGTCAACATTGAAACCCTTCACGGATAACACATTCGTGCCGGGATGCAGGAATTCTTGCAGATTTCGCAGGTGGTGGACATGCTGCAGGTTACGGCCCTTACCGATGAAATGGCCGTTTAAAAAGGCATGGAAGCTGTTGTCGCAGGTGATCAGCATGTTGGCGGCTTGAACGCCTGCGCTCAACCGAAATGGCCGCTGGAAATAAACGGTTTGATTATTCGCCACGCGCTGGGACCAAATCCAGTAGGCTTCGGGAATCGGATGGCGTGCGAGCAGGGCCACCTGAATCCGGGCCAGGCCCAGCTGCGGCAGCGGCAGCATAAAGCTGGCCACCCCGGCCTGATTCGTCCTCGTCATCGCCCCCCATTGCCGACCATTCACGTAGGGCCATAATTTAATTCCGCGGCGGCCGTGACGCTGGAGCATCAGGATCGGCCGAATTTTCGCGGTGACGATAACCGTTCGCCCCTCCCCCACCGCGGTGTGATTGACGCTGATATGAAAAGCCACTGAAGCGGGCGCCGCGTTCAGACGGCCAACCAACCCGAACCCCACCGCCAGAAACCATGCCGCCAGACAACGCTTCATCAATCTTTCCTTTTCTTTGAATGAACCCTTCTGCAATCAGCAGATCTCGCCATTACGGCCGTGCGCCCCCTCCCGTGCCGCGGTTTCCCCTTGCGCTTAGCTCGACTTTTGCCATTTTTAAGGCGTCCGGCATGAACCCATCTTGCTATAAAAAGATCGGACTCCCCGTACAGTCGCAGTTGTTCACACCGTGAATCGGGAAGGAATCCGCTATGTTCTCGACGCCCCCGCCGGCGGAGCCGCTGATCTCGACTTTCTCTATAGCATTTACCCGGCCCACTTTCCAGCGGGCGAGGGTGCTTTGGGTCGGGGCAATTTTGGCCATGGGCCGGCGCACGGTCGCCAACGTGCTCTGGACGGTACGTTCGATCGCCCAGGGCCACTTCAGCAGCTACCACCGTGTCTTCAGCCGGGCGTCGTGGAGGCTCTGGCCCCTGGGCCAGGTCTTGGTGTCGGCGGTGCTCCAGTGGATTCCGCATGATCAGCCGGTGCTGGTGGCCGGCGACGACACGGCGGCCCAGCGTCGGGGCGCGAAGGTTTACGGCAAAGCCAAACATCGCGATGCGGTGCGTTCCAGTCACAGTCTGACCGTCTGGAAATGGGGCCACAAGTGGGTCGTCCTGGCGATCGTGGTACGTTTTGCCTTCACCACACGCAACTGGGCGTTGCCGGTGCTCTGCGTCCTGTACCGGTCCAAGGAACAGAACCAGGCCGCCGGGCGACGGCACAAGACGCCGGCGCAGTTGGCGCGACAGCTTATGGCGGTGCTGATCCACTGGTTTCCCAGCCGAAAGCTCATGTTTCTGGGCGACGGCGGTTACGGCTCGCACGAACTGGCGTGCTTCTTCGTGCGGCACCGCCGACACGCCGCGCTGATCAGCCGCTTTCATCCCGAGGCCAACCTGTACGCTCCGCCGCCCCAGCGCAGGGCTGGGACCGGCC
>JAKCCC010000054.1:0-3124 GCA_021838985.1 Planctomycetota bacterium | reverse complement strand
GCCAGAAACGGCCCCCGCCGCGGCAGACCGTGACCCGGCGCCAACGCGGCCGGCGGGTGACGGTCCGTTGGTACGGTGGAGCCACGCGACGCGTGGCCCTGATCAGCGATACCCGTAGGTGTACAAGGCGGGCCAGGGCCTGGTGCCGGTGCGCTGGGTGCACGTGCACGACTGCGACGGTACGCATCGCGACGATTGGATATAGCGCACCGATTCGGCACTACCCCCGGCGCGGATCGTCAGCTTTTTCACGCGTCGCTGGCCCATCGAGACGACTTTTCAAGAAGTACGCGCCCACCTGGGCTTCGAGACCACGCGGCAGCGCGTCACCGAGTCGGTGCTGCGCGCCGCTCCGTCCCCGCTGGGCCTGTCCAGTGTCGTGTGTCTGATCTATGCCGAGCATCTGAGGTACGCCAAGGTATCGCCACGGCAAACCCCGTGGTACGTCAAGGCGGAACCAACCTTCACCGACGCTCTGACCGCCATGCGGCGCCTGTTCTGGGAGCAAACCCTTTTTCAACAGCCGTGTCTCCATGGGGGTGTCCAAGAACGCCCGATTCTGCTGCGCCGCATGCTGCTCTAGATAGTCGGCCGGGCGGCGTGAAGGCCCCGCATGACGGCCAAATCATAGCAACATGGCTTCATACCGGACGCCTAATAAATGGCAAAAGTCAAGTTAAGGGAGCATTAAAAAAGGTATTTTCGCGGCCTTCGCGGCGCAGTTTAGTCGCCAGGGCGACCGTGAGATGCGGAATTGCGCGCACCGCGTTGCAACGCAGTGAACCGGTGGAGATAGGGCTCAAGTTGTAGGGATTAGGTTTTGGCGGCGCGGGAAAAGGCGTCTAAAACCGCGCCGCGCCAGGCAGCAGCGTTTCAGGGTTAAGTGCGTCCGGTATAGCGTGAGGTGTGCGATCGTTTATGCAACGGGATTGGGTAGACCCATGGCGCCCGCCGGGCAAACCTTCGCCAGCCTACGTCCGTAGACATTATAGCGCTTGTCGCGCGGAGAGCATCTCGATGTTGACGGATGGGCGGGCGCGGGTGGGTGGCGCGGTTGCGCGACTTTTGCCCGGAGCCTTAACCGGAGCCGTTGCCATTTCCTGGCTATGGCGCCACGAAATTGTCATAAAATGCGGTCTGCTCACGTCTTATGCAGCCGTACTGCTGGCCGCTTCCGGCACGAGCGCCGCACTGGGTAAGTGGATGTGGCTGGGCGATACCGTCACGGCATCATGGATCAAGAACACCATCGCCATATATTGTGGCCTGCAAGTGGCGGCGCTGCTCTGGCGGGTCTTCCTCGCCGCCTCTTATCGGCCTTGGCCAGCCGCGGTGGATTCCGACCTGCCGACGGTGACGGTGGTGCTGCCGGCCTACAATGAAGGTTCTGCGGTCGGCGAGTCGATCCACTCGATTCTGGCCTCCGATTATCCGCGGCAGAAACTGGAGTTGGTCTGCGTGGACGACGGCAGCGTGGATGATACGTGGACGCATATGACGACCGCGGCGGCCGGTTATGACCAAGCCCGGGTGCGGCTGGTCCGGCTGCCGCACAATCAGGGCAAACGCAGGGCCTTGCTGGCGGGCATCGGGATGTCCCGAGCCGCGGTGATCGTGACGATCGATTCGGACAGCACGATTGATCGCGATACGCTGCGCCACCTGATCAGTCCCTTGGTGGCGGAAGCGGAGGTCGCCACCGTGGCCGGCAACGTCACGGTCAAAAACGTGCAGGCCGGGCTGATTCCGCGCATGCTGCGGGCGTCTTTTGTCCAGGCGTTTGATTTCGCCCGCTGCGCCCAATCGCAGTTCGGGGCGGTCTTCTGCACGCCCGGCGCTTTGAGCGCCCATCGCCGCAGTTGCCTCGATCAGATCCTGCCGGAATGGTCCCGCCAGCATTTTCTGGGCCGCCCCGCCACCATCGGTGAAGATCGGGCGCTGACGACGCTGCATCTGCGCGGCGGCTATCGGTCGGTCTTTCAATCCAACGCCATGGTCCGAACCGACGTGCCGGTCCATTGGCGTCAACTGATCCGCATGTTTCTACGGTGGGAGCGCAGCAATGTGCGCGAAAATCTGGCCATGGCGCGTTTCTTTTACAAACCGTGGCGGCGCCGCCACTGGCTTTTCGCCAACCTCGAGTATCTGATGCACCTCTGCGCCATGCTCGTAACGCCGCTGTTCATGGCCGCGATGCTGATCGCGGTTTTGCTGCATCCTTCCTGGCTGGCCATGATGCTGGCGTGGGTCATCGTGTTGAGTCTGCTGATGCAGGGTTACTATTGGCGCCGCCACCGCGACAGCGGTTGGATTTACGGCGTATTGTACGGCCTGGTCTGGTCCCTGGCCCTTTGGTGGCTGCCATCGTGGGGCCTACTGACCGCGCGCAACGGTTCCTGGATGACGCGGGATAAGCCCCCCCACGGTCCGGAGTCTGGCGGCGCCCGCGGCTAATCATACCCTCGGCAAGCCGCGGCATCCGCCGTCACCGCTCGCCGGCGGCGCCGCGAACCTTTCGCTCCCATCATCCGTAATGGTAAATAGCGGGATGGCAACGAAGCGTGTTGGCAAGGTCGCGGTGGGGACGGAAAAGGGATGGTAACCGTTCACGGGCTATGGTAGTTCGCCCGCCCTCACCCGTCGCTTACGCTCCGGGCTATGAACCAAAGGCCGCGGTACCTCATAGCCCCAAGCGTAAGCGCGGGGGCGGGCTTGGGCCCGTGAACGGTTACCGGGATGGTCAGGTACTGCCCAAGGGGGCTATCATGAATGGTTTAGCCCGGCCCAACCCGATGCGGCCGCCCGGTCTGATGACCTACTCGCATGATGGTTACGGCTTAGGCCATCTCAGACGGACCTCTAACATTGCGGCGCGCTTTATTGAAACGGCGCCGGAATCCAGCGTGCTGATGATTACGGGTTGCCCTTCCGGGCCGCCCTTTCTATTACCGGCGGGAATCGACTTCATCAAAATTCCGTCGCTGGTGAAGGTTCAAGCCGGCGCTTATACGTCCCCTGCGCTGCGTATTGACCGCCCCATCGTCCAAACCTTGCGCAGCGCCATGATCCAATGCGCCACCCGTGAATTCCAGCCGGATATGTTTCTGGTGGACCATCTGGCGGC
>JAKCCC010000053.1:3020-8825 GCA_021838985.1 Planctomycetota bacterium | reverse complement strand
GGGGCGGGGCGAATCGTCCAGCGCCAGCGGCGTGTCCCGGCCGGACGTGACCGGGGAGGCGCTGGCGGTGGCCATGAGCAAGGCTTTGCGCGAGGCCGCCATTGGCCCGGAAGCGGTGGACCTGGTTGTTCCGCCCGGCTACGGAATTCCAGAGTTTGATCAGGCCGAGGTGCGGGCGATCCAGCGAGTCTTCGGGTCACAACCGCGTCCCGCCATTGTGCCGATGCGCGGCGGCATTGGGGATTGCGGCGCCGGCGCCCAGGCCATTGATTTGGTCGCGGCGGCCATGGCGGTAGCCGAGCAGATCATTCCGCCGGCCGT
Source organism: Planctomycetota bacterium (assembly GCA_021838985.1). Taxonomy (GTDB): domain Bacteria; phylum Planctomycetota; class Phycisphaerae; order WQYP01; family WQYP01; genus JAKCCC01. The sequence continues at coordinate 8,504 of JAKCCC010000053.1, read as the reverse complement.
GAATTGCCAGCAGCCATTGGATGGCTTGGATGCGCCACACGAGGCGCGCGGCGGGACAGCCCTGCGCCACGCCCTCGTCGCGGCCAGTTCGATGAGCGGTCAGAACTCGGTAATCATTTTACGACACCTCGCCTAAGTGGCGCGGAACGCGCTGGCGGGGCGAAGGGGGCATGGTTCGGATCCCGCGTGTGCGGACAGTCGTTCATTCCCCGCCGCAGGCACCCGCGGCGCCTGAAAATGTTCGCAGCCCCAAGGTCGCCGTGGGCGACTAAACCGCCGCGCGGCGTGGGGCGCCAGGAGGGTATCTGGACCCGTCGCTGACGCTCCGGGCTGCGAAGGGGGCGGCGTAGCGATTTTCGGGACAGCATGGACCAAAACGCTGGAATCCGAGTCCTCGCTTCGGCCGCCGTAAACTGCTAGAATTTACGCCGCCTCCGGGGGCGTTGATCAAGGGCGGACTGGAGCCAGGGCCATGTCGTTTGGGATTAAGGTGGATGCAACGGGAAATATTCAGAGGCCATCATCCGCTCGGGCCGCGGAACAGAAACCGGAAACCGGAAACCGCCGGCGCGATGCCCGACGGCGCGTGGCCATCACCGGTATGGGCTGGGTGACACCCTTGGGCTGGGACTTGGAGGGGGTCTGGAAAAAACTTTTAGCCGGAGAAAGCGGCATCGCCGCAACCACGCTTTTTGACGCCCGTTCTTTTCCCACCACTTTCAGTGCCGAAGTCAAGAACCACACTTTGCCGAAAAATCTCGCGGCTTCGCCCAAACACCAACATATCAGCCGCGCCACCGGTTTTGCGCTGCATGCAGCCCAGGAAGCCTGGCGGCACGCCGGCCTGCCGCAACCGGGCACGCCGCAATACGCGAAGCTGGACCCTTACGCCATCGGCGCTTATCTGGGCAGTGGCGAAGGCTCCCTGGATTTCGATACTTTCAGCCGAACGGCGCTGCTGGCCTGGGAGGAGCAAGCCGGCGCGGTGAATCTGCGGGTGTGGGGTGAACGGGCGTTGCAATCCTTTCATACCTGGCGGGAAATCGAACAGGAACCGTGCATGCCGGCCGCACACCTGAGCCTGGAATTCAACGCGCGCGGCCCGGTTTTGAATTGCCTGACGGCATGTGCCGCCTCTACGCAAGCCCTGGGCGAAGCGATGCAGATCATCCGCCATGGAGACGCTGAGATCATGATTTCCGGCGGGGCGCACTCGATGATCCATCCCTTCGGTGTGACCGGATTTAACCGCTTGACCGCGTTGTCCACCTTTAACGACAACCCACGCCGCGCCTGTCGCCCCTTCGACGCCACGCGGGACGGATTTGTACTCGGGGAAGGGGCGGGCGTTTTGATTCTGGAGAACCTGGATCATGCCCGCCGCCGCGGCGCAACCGTTTGGGCTGAAATCGTCGGCTACGGCAGTTCCGCGGATGCGTACCGGGTAACCGATCAGCATCCGGAAGGCCGCGGCGCCGTGGCGGCCATTGAAGCGGCACTGCGCGACGCCGGTTTAACGGCCGCCCAAATCGACTATATCAACGCGCATGGCACGGGGACGAAAGAGAATGATTCCACGGAAACCCTGGCGATCAAGCGGATTTTCGGCGCCCGCGCCAAAGAGACGCCGATCAGCAGCATCAAAAGCATGTTGGGGCATCTGATCGCCGCGGCCGGAGCGGTGGAGGCGATCACATGTGTGCTCGCCCTGCGCGATCAAATTCTGCCGCCCACCGCCAACTATTCCGTACGGGACGTGGAATGCGACTTGGATTATGTGCCCAATCAAGCCCGCCGCGCCAGGGTGGACGTGGTCATGTCCAACAGCTTTGGGTTCGGCGGACAGAATGATACTTTGATTCTTAGGAAGTTTTCGGTATGAACTTGGAACTGGCGGTCAGCACCTACAGTTTGCTACGCTGGCGCAGGGAAAACGGCAAGACGCTGGAGGACACGCTGCACTGGCTGGCGGGACAGCAGGTGCGGGGCGTGGAATTTTCCGGCCTGGATGAGCGGACGTTCGACCGACCGCTGGAGCGGGCCAGGGAACTAAAAAAATGTTGTGACGATCTGGGACTCCGCGCTGTCAACTATTGTGTGGGAGCGGAATTGCTGGCGGATCCAAGGGCGCAGCGTGAAGTGATAACACGCGTCAAACAGGCGGTGGATGTGGCGGCCATTTTGGCCGCCGGCCGCATGCGCCATGATGTCACGTTTGGACCGAAGGAAGAGCCGCCGCGTTCCTGGCCGCAGGTGCTGGAGGTGGTGGGGCCCGCCGTGCGGGAAATAAGCGCTTATGCCAGGGCGCGGGGCATCCGCAGCTCCCTGGAAAATCACGGTTTTTATCTCCAGACCGCCGACCGCGTGGAAAAACTCATTCAAGCGGTGGGGGATTCCAATTTTGGTTTAACGTTGGACCTGGGGAATTTCCTGTGCCTGAATCAGGACCCCGTTGCGGCCACCCGGCAGCTGGTCCCTTACGCAGTGCACGTACATGTGAAGGATTTTCACGTTCGGCCCAAAGAGCGCAAACCCCCCAGCGGCTGGTTTGACACGCCCACACCGCTGGCTCTGCGTGGGGCGATTGTCGGTCACGGGGTCATCGATATCCCCGCGCAATTGAAAATTCTCAAGCAGGCCGGCTATAAGGGCTGGCTGTCGCTGGAATTTGAGGGGCTGGAGGAACCGACGCGGGCGGTGCAGCTCGGCCTGGAATATTTGCGGGGTCAACTTGCGGGCGGGTGAGAAAACCGCGGGCCTCCCACAGCCTCAAGGCCGCCGGAGGCGACTAAACCGCTCCGCGAGAGGCCGGAGTACGGCGCGACCTTTATCCGTCGCGGCAGTTCAGTCACCCGCGGCGATCTCCGGGCTACGAAGGATAAGATCCCGCCAGGTTTGAGACAGGAGACCAAAACCAGCATGCGCATTGTTTACATCGACATCGACTCCCAAAGGCCGGATCATTTCAGTTGTTACGGTTACCACCGTCGCACGACGCCGTGTATCGACGCCCTGGCGCAAGAGGCGGTGCGCTTTGACAATTATTACGTCTCCGATGCGCCCTGCCTGCCGAGCCGGACCGCGTTTTATTCGGGCCGTTTTGGCATTCAAACCGGCGTGGTGGGGCATGGTTACACCGCCGCTCAGCCGAAGGTGCAGCCGGAGCGCGGTTTTCAGGATATCTTTAACGATCAAGGCCTGGCCCATCAACTGCAACGCGCGGGATTCCATACCGTCATCGTCAGCCCTTTCGGCCAGCGCCATGCCGCCCATTGGTTTTACGCCGGTTTCAACGAAATTCACAACACCGGCCTGGGCGGCATGGAATCGGCCGAACAGGTGATGCCGACCGTTGAGCGCTGGCTGGCGGCCAACGCCACGCGCGACCATTGGTATCTGCACGTGAACTTCTGGGATCCCCATACGCCCTACCGCGTGCCGCTGGAATATGGTGAACCCTTCGCCGGAGAACCTATCCCGAAATGGCTTGACGACGAGGCGTTAATCCGGCGGCACAACCGCCTGACCGGCCCGCATACCTCGCTGGATATCAATATGTACGATGACCAGGTGTCCCCGCGCTGGCCACGGCACGTGGGCAAAGTCACCAACCGGCAGGAGATGCGTAAACTGATCAACGGCTACGATACCGCGGTGCGCTATGTGGATGATCAAGTGGGCAAAATCGTCGCTTTCCTTAAAACCGTGGGCGTATACGATCAAACCGCACTCATCGTTTCCGCCGACCATGGCGAAAGTTTCGGCGAGCTGGGCATTTACGCCGAACATGCCACCGCGGACCAGGCCGTCGGCCGTATTCCCATGATCGTCAAATGGCCCGGCGGCGCGGCGGGACACGTGGACTCCGGTTTGCATTACCACCTGGATTGGGCACCGACTCTGATGGAGCTGCTGGGCCGTGCGCCCGCGCCGATTTGGGATGGCCAAAGTTTCGCTGCGACCATTCGGCGCGGCGGTGCCGCGGGGCGCGAACAGTTGGTGCTCGGCCAGTGCTGCCATGTGGCCCAGCGCAGCGTGCGTTGGGATAATATGATATATATCCATACATATCATGACGGATTCCATCTCTTCCCGACGGAAATGCTCTTCGATCTGGCCGCGGATCCCCACCAGCAGAACGATCGGGCGGCGGCGCAGCCGCAGCGCTGTTGGGAGGGGGCGTGGCGTTTGGGACAGTGGCAAGACGCACAGATGCAAAAAATGGCGCGCACCTGCGGCGATGGGGTGGACCCGCTCTGGACGGTCATCCGGGAGGGCGGGCCGATGCACGCGAATGTCCGCCATGATTCGCCACTGCCAGCGTATTGCCAGCGCCTGGAAGCCACGGGCCGGGCGGACGGGGCGGCGGCGCTGCGCGCCAAGTACGGGCTTGCCGCGCGGGCCGATTCCTCGGACAATCACGGCTCGGAACCGGAGACGACAGGACTATGGCGGGTCACTCGCACTGGAAATCGATCAAGCGCAAAAAAGCCGTGACCGATGCGCGGCGCGGCCAGGTCTGGAGCAAGCTGGCGCGTTTGATCATCATCGCGGCGAAACGGGGGGCCAATCCCGCGGATAACCTGGCCTTGCGTTACGCCATCGAAAAAGCGCGCGCCGCGAATATGCCCAACGACACCATCGACAAGGCGGTTAAGAAAGGGGCGGGGGGGACCGGGGCCACGAATTTTGAGAGTGTTCTTTACGAAGGCTACGGCCCGGGCGGCGCGGCGATTCTGGCCGAGGCGCTAACCGATAATCGCAATCGCACCGCCAGCGAGGTGCGGGCTATTTTCGACCGCCACGGCGGGGCGCTCGGTTCGGCCAATTCGGTCGGATGGTTGTTCAGCAGCCAAGGCCTAATCGCCATCGAGCGCCAGGCGGTGGAGGAAGATCGGCTGCTGGAATTGGCCCTGGAAGCCGGCGCGGCGGACGTACAGACAGCCCCGGAGGGGTACACCGTGCAGACGGCGCTGGCGGATTTCGAGAAGGTGCGGCAAGCGCTGCAGGCCGCGAAAATACCGCTGGCTTCCGCGGAGCTGACGATGGCGCCCCACCAGAGCCTTAGTCTCACCGGCGAGCTCGGCGCGCGGGTGCAGGGTCTGATTGACGCACTGGAAGAAAACGACGATATTCAGAACGTTTATTGCAACGCTACCTGGGAGGAGTGATTGGTTTCTGGTTTATGGGCAAGCCCACGTACCCAGCGCCGCGTCCGCAGGAGATAAGAAGGGTTCATGGCCAGGCCCGCGCGCCGGACTAAGCGCGGGGCCGGGGCGTGCGGCTTTAACCCCGCCCCAGCGCTGCGGTTTAGTCGCCCGCGGCGGCCCGCGGACCAGGAAGCGCACGCCGAGATTTTCAGGACGTTGGATAAAGGAGCAACGGCATGTCCGACGCGAGTCCTTCCGTCGTTAATATTGGTTTGATCGGCTATCAATTCATGGGCAAGGCGCACAGCAATGCCTGGCTGCAAGCGCCGCATTT
>JAKCCC010000053.1:0-3010 GCA_021838985.1 Planctomycetota bacterium | reverse complement strand
AAAACGCGGCAGGTGGCTACCCGCTGGGGCTGGCGACATTCGGAAACGGACTATCGCGCGTTGCTGGAAAACCCGGAAATCCATCTGATCGACATTACTGCGCCCAACCACGCCCACGCCGAACTGGCGCTGGCGGCGGCCGCGGCGGGCAAGGCCGTGGCCTGCGAAAAACCTCTGGCCCGGAATCTCGCGGAAGCCCGCGCCATGGCCGCGGCGGTGAAGAAGGCTCGGACGCCGAATTTCGTGTGGTTTAATTACCGCCGCGTACCGGCGCTGGCCTGGGCGCGGCACCTGGTCGAAGCGGGGCGCCTGGGCCGGGTGTTCCACGTGCGGGCCTTGTATCTGCAGGATTGGGCCAAGGATCCCAATGTACCGCTGAGCTGGCGGTTTTCGGGCCCGGAAGCAGGGTCCGGTTCGCTGGGTGATCTGGCCGCCCACAGCGTCGACCTGGTTCGCTTTCTGACTGGTGATGAATTCAGTGCCGTCTGTGGTTTAACCCACACCTTCGTCAAAACCCGCGCCCCCGGTCAGATGGTCGAGGGCCTTACCGCCCGCGTCCAGGCCGGCGGCAAAGCCCACGCGCGGAAGGTGACCGTGGACGACGCCGTGCTTTTTTTGGCGCAACTGCGCTCCGGGGCGATCGGGACGTTTGAAGCCACGCGGTTCGCCACCGGTCATCACAATGGCAACAGCGTAGAGATCAACGGGGAAAAAGGCGCTCTGCGCTTTCATTTCGAGGATTTCAGCTACCTCGATTTTTTCGATGACACGCTGCCTCGAGGTGAAAAAGGGTGGCGGCGCATCAGCGTGACCGCGGGCCAGGATCCTTACAGCGGCCGGTATTGGCCGCCGGGACACGTGATCGGCTATGAGCACACCTTTATCAATACCGCCGCCGACATTGTGCGTCATCTGGCCGGCGAAACGCGCCAGTTCCATGCCAACTTCGAGGACGGCCTGCGCTGTCAGGAAGTTCTGGAGGCCGTGGCGCTTAGCCAGCACCGCCGCGAATGGGTGCGTATCAGCGAGTTGTAGCCGGCCAGATGTTGGCGCCCGTCGTGCACGTTAGTCGCCCTTGGCTACCTCCGGGCTATGAAGGGGCCTGCAGCACCGGCGCCGCGGCCGCGGGCACTTCCAGGCGCCGGTCGGACTGCAACATCGCGGCCAATTCATCCGCTCCTACGGGCTTACTAAAATAAAATCCCTGCATCGCCTGGCAGCCCAGCAAACGGAGCAACGCGACTTGTTCCGCCTTTTCGACGCCCTCGGCGACGGTGCGCAGCTGCAGGTTATCCGCCAGGTCCACAATGGTGTCCACGACGGCCAAGTCTTTGGGATCGTCGATCATGTCGCGGATGAACGAGATATCGATCTTGAGCGTGTCAATGGGAAAGCGCGGCAAGTAGCTTAAGGAGGAATAACCGGTACCGAAATCGTCCATGGCGAAATGAAGGCCCAGGTTTTTTATTTTGACCATCCGGGCGTGGATGGATTCCGTATGCGTCATCAGCGTGCTTTCCGTCAGTTCCAGCTCCAGCAGATGCGGCGCCACACCGGTGTCCTCCAGAATGCCATGCACCGCCTGGAACATGGTTTCCTCGCGGCATTGCACCGCGGAAAGATTTATCGCCACGGGCGCCACCGGCACTCCAGCGGCCTGCCAGCGGCGGATTTGTTCGCAAACCCGCCGCAGCACCCAATTGCCTAATTCGAGAATCAACCCCTTTTCCTCGGCCAGCGGAATAAAGACATTGGGGGCCACCAGTCCACGAGTGGGGTGCCGCCAGCGCACCAGGGCTTCCGCGCTGATGATTTTACCGCTCTGCAGGTCCACCTGGGGCTGATAGGCCAGCAGCAACTGCTCCTGCTTAAGCGCCGCATATAAATCATTGGCCAGATGCAGATGTTCCACCGCCGCCGTGTGCAGCTGGGGCGTATGAAAGGCCAGCCGGTTCCGCCCTTCCTGCTTGGCCTGGTACATGGCCTGATCGGCATTACCCAGCAGAACGCCGCCGTCGCGACCGTCGCGCGGATAAAGGCTTAAGCCGACGCTGCAGGTGATGTGGAAGGTCTGGCCGGCCAGAATGAACGGCTCGGTCATGGCCTGAATAATTTTCTGCGCCACCACCGCCGCATCGGAAGGGGATTGCGCTTCCGGCGTGAGCACGACAAATTCATCGCCGCCCAGGCGGGCCACGGTATCTTCCGCGCGCAGGGCGGCACGGATACGCAACGCCGCGGCCTGCAGCAGCTGGTCCCCTACATCGTGGCCCATGGTGTCGTTGACGGCTTTAAAGTTATCCAGATCGATAAAAATAACGGCGGCCAGGGCATCGCGGCGATGCGCGTGGCGGAGGGCCTGTTCCAGCCGATCCAGAAACAGCGCCCGGTTGGGAAGACCGGTCAGCGAATCGTGATAGGCCAGGTGGCGAATACGTTCTTCCGCGCTCTGCCGTTCAGTCATATCCAGGAAGATGGCGATCACGATGCGCCGGCGGTTCAGTTCGACGCGCGATTCGGTTAATTCCACCGGGAAGGTGCGCTGGTTCTTGCGTTGGGCGGTCAGCTGACTGGTGCAATGTTCGCCGTCCCGCAGGACCCGCGCCCGCCGCGCAGCTGCAACCGAGCGATGTTCCGGCGCCAGTAATCGGTCCACTGGCATCCCCAGGAGTTCCGCCCGTTCATAACCGAACTGCTCCACGGCCCGCCGGTTGATCTCCACAATCCGGCCGTCCCGTTCCACCAGAACGATGGCGTTGTTGGAGGCGTCAATAATTTGCTGAAACCGTTGTTCGGAGCCCAGCCAGCGCAAGATCGTTCCGTAGAGGGCGGCCAGCAGCACCACCACGCCCAAAGCGCCCAGCGCGGTCAGCAATATCTCAACGTACAAGGACTCGCGCAAGCTGGCGACACGGGCCTGGGACGCCGCGTCCGCGGCGGCACCAACGCGCGATAAATGCGCGGCGCTCTGCGTCAATTGGGCGGTGGTGGCGATGATGTGATAAATTTC
>JAKCCC010000052.1 GCA_021838985.1 Planctomycetota bacterium | reverse complement strand
ATAGCCGTGTGCGGTGTAAACGTTGACAGCGCCCCGTGCCGCCGCTAATATTCCCCCTTTTGTGTGATCCTCCAGATAGCGAGCCCCACGGGGCGCGCCAGGAGGAGACGACCCAGGGACAAGACGAGAACGGGTCTAACTGCAAGCGGTGATTTTAAATACGAATAGCTGCCACCACCATGAACCAACCATCTTTTTTCGTTTTTCCCCGGTGGGCCAACCGTTTTACCAAAATCGCTCTCGTGTGCGTACTGCTCTTGCCGGTCTATGTGGTCGCCCTGCTGTATTACGGAGCCAACGCCCGCACGTTGAATGTTGGCTACCAGCCGGTGCAGCCGGTGGCCTACAGCCATGCCCTCCACGCCGGAACGCTGGGCATCAGTTGCCTATACTGCCACAGCGATGTCGCGCGGGCGGCTTTTGCGGCGATTCCGCCCACTCAGACCTGCATGAATTGCCACCAGATGATCGCCCCCCAAAGCCGCAGCTTGCAGTTGGTCCGCGACAGTTACGGCACGGGGAATCCCAAGTTGGCGGGACTGCCCATTGCCTGGAAAAAGGTCAACATGCTGCCCGATTACGTCTACTTCAATCACGCCGCGCACGTGCACGCCGGCATCAGTTGCCTGGTGTGCCACGGTCATGTCAACGAAATGACGCAGGTCTATCAAGCCCGACCATTGAACATGGCCTGGTGCCTGTCCTGCCATCGCCATCCGGAGCCGTATCTGCGGCCGCGCAATGAGGTGACCAATCTCAACTGGACGCCGAAAAATAAGCCCCGGCTCGCCCAGGACTTGGGATTGACGGTGGCGACGCTGCCGAAGAATCTGGGGAAATATCTGATGGGCCGCTACCACATTGCCAACGCGAAAATTCTGACGGATTGTGAGACATGCCACCGCTGAACCAGAACCAGTCCACCGCCGGGCCTTATTGGCGCAGCCTCGAGGAATTCTCGGGCACACCGGCCTTTCAGCAATTCGTCCAACGCGAGTTTCCGAACCACGCCGCCGAATGGCTCCAGGGCGATCGCCGAAATTTTCTAAAGATCATGGGGGCATCGCTGGCACTGGCCGGACTGGGCGGCTGCGCCCGCTTCCCGGTCGAAAAACTGGTTCCATACGCCCATCGCCCCGCCAACCGCGATCCCGGCGTGCCGGTGCAATACACCACCGCGATGGATTTTGGCGGCATCGGGCAGGGGATGCTGGTCACCAGCGTGGATGGCCGTCCGATCAAGGTGGATGGCAACCCGATGCATCCGCTCAATCGGGGCGGCAGCGACCGCTTTGGTCAGGCCAGTGTGCTCAATGTGTATGACCCCGACCGCAGCCGTACCGTCCGCCAACAGCCTGCCGGTGGCCAACCTGTCGACACCACGTGGGCGGCCTTTGAATCCTTCTGGAAAGCCCACCTTGCCCAATTAAAGAAAAGTCATGGCCAGACCCTGGCCATTCTGGCCGAAACCTCCAGCTCACCCAGTGTGGCGGATATGCGGCGAAGGTTCCAACTAGCGCTGCCCCAGGCGCACTGGTTCGAATACGAGCCGGTGTCCGACGATAATGCGCGCGAGGGAACACGCCTGGCCTTTGGCGAACCGTTGCGAGTCGTACCCGAATTGGCCGCAGCCCAAGTCCTGGTCTCCTTCGATTGGGATTTTTTAGTCGGGGATCCGCTTTCCGTGAAATTCGCCCGCGACTTCGCCGCAGGGCGTCGGCTGACCGACCCGGCCACAGGCCGGCAGGCCACGTGCATGAACCGCCTTTACGTGGTGGAATCCACGTTCAGTATGACCGGAAGCCATGCCGAAAACGCCCGCCACCGCTTCGCGGTGGCGGCCAAGGATATTCCCGTCGTCGCGGGTCTGCTGGCGGCGGAATTGGAGAGGCTGGGGCTGGCCGCAACCGTCGCCATCCCCGCTCTGCCCGCCCCACCGCCCGGCGTGGAATTGGCGGCCCTCCGCGCTCTGGCGCAGGACTTGCTGGCCCACCGCGGCCAATGCGTTCTGCTCGCTGGGCCAGGTCAGCCGCCCGAACTGCACGCCTTGATCGCCATCCTGAATGCCGCGCTCGACAACACGGGCCGTACGGTCCACTACTATTCCGCGCCGGATCCGCAACGCCCGGTGCACGTTGAAGCCATCACCCGTTTGACGGGTGCCATCCGCCGCCGCGAAATATCGACGCTGGTCATTCTGGGCGGTAATCCCGTCTACAATGCTCCGGCAGATTTGGACTTCGCCGCGGCCTTGGCCGCCGTGCCGGTCAGCGCGCACCTGGCGGATTATGTGGATGAAACGTCGCGACGCTGCACCTGGCATCTGCCGCGCTGCCACTATCTGGAAAGCTGGGGTGATGCCCGGACCTACAACGGCCTGGTCAGTATTGCTCAACCGTTGATTGAGCCAATATTTGGTGGCCGCAGCACGATTGAAATATTAGCCCTGCTGATTGAAGACCCGGTTCGCAACGGCCATGAAATCGTGCAGAGAACGCTGGGAATCCACGCCTCCGAATGGCGCTGGAAGAAGGCCCTGTTTGACGGCTATGTGGAAAAGACCGCCCAGTCGCCGGCGCATCCGTCCCCCCACGCCCCGGCCGTGGGACAAAAACTTGGCCCCCTGCTGGCCCGCGCCGCCGAGCCTCTGGGTCTGTCCAATCTCGAACTGGTCTATCAGCCGGACCGCAAGGTCTACGACGGTCGCTGGGCCAATAACGGTTGGTTACAGGAATTGCCGGAACCCATGACCCGCCTGACCTGGGACAACGCGGCTCTCATCAGCCCGAAGACCGCGGCCGCCCTGGGGCTGGACCCGCACCAGACGCATCTGATTCAGGTGCAAATCGCCGGGCGGGCGTTGGCCATCGCCGCGTACATCATGCCGGGCCAGCCGGAGCACACGATCACGGTGGCGCTGGGCTATGGCCGCAGCAGCGCCGGCAAGGTCGGCGACAACGTCGGTTTTAACGGGTATACATTGCGCACCAGCGCCGCGATGTATTCCCAGACCGGCGCCCGTGTGACGGTCACCGCGGAAACCTACGAACTGGCCAGCACACAGAATCATTTTGTCATCGGCACCCTTGGCCGCCAGGCCATCGCGGCGGAAATTCCAGATCTGATTCACCAGGGTACCTTTGTCGACTGGCTTAAACAGCGCTCGTTGGGCCACAAGAAATCGGTCGCGGTAAGCCTCTGGCAGGAGCACCGCTTTGATACCGGCTACCAATGGGGAATGGCGGTGGATTTGACCGCCTGCATTGGCTGCTCGGCTTGCGTGGTGGCCTGCCGGGCGGAGAACAATGTTCCCATCGTCGGCAAACAACAGGTGTTGATGGGCCGCGAAATGGATTGGATCCGCATCGACCGCTACTTTCGCGGTCCCGACGCCACCGCACCGGAATGCGTGCATGAACCGGTGATGTGCATGCAATGCGAAAACGCACCCTGTGAGCCAGTCTGTCCGGTCGGCGCCACCTCCACCGCTCCAGATGGTTTGAACACCATGACCTATAACCGCTGCATCGGCACGCGCTACTGCGCCGCGAACTGCCCCTACAAGGTGCGGCGTTTCAACTTTCTCGACTACAATAGCGGCACCTTACGGAATCTCTATGAGCCGAATATTTTGCGCCAGCCCATGAATGATTTAACGGCCCTGCAGAAAAATCCGCAGGTCAGTATTCGGGTGCGCGGCGTGATGGAGAAATGCACCTACTGTGTCCAGCGCATTGAAGCGGCGACCATCACCGCGCAACGCGAAAATCGCCGCATTCGCGATGGCGAAATCACCCCGGCCTGCGCTCAGGCTTGTCCCGCCGAAGCTTTGGTTTTCGGCGACATTCGCGACCCGAATAGTCGAGTGGCCACCCTGCAGCGCCAGAGTCGCAGTTATGGTATCCTGAATGATTTGTTGTTGACGGCTCCGCGCACCGAGTATCTGCCCAAGGTTTGGAACCCGAATCCGGCCCTACCAGCGCCCCCGCCGGGACCACTGGGCAGCCAGTGAACGTAAAAAGCAAAAGGTCCACCATGAAAAACTCGCCAGACAAGAATAAAGAGATAAGCGGAGGCCCCCACGCCCCGGCACCCCAGGAAGCTCTCGCATGACCACCGCTATCACGGCATCTTTCGCCCCCACCGATCTGGACAACACCGGCGACGAATTGTTGCGCGAACCGGTGCTGGTGACCGGGCCGGCCACGTACCAGGCGGTCACCGATCAAGTTTGCCGCGTCACCGAGGCGCCACGCGCTCCCCGGGCCTGGTATGTGGCTATGGCCATTTCCCTGGCGCTGCTGCTTCTCTTCGGCGTACTGATCACCTACGCTATTTTCACCGGCGTGGGGGTATGGGGAAATAATTCCCCCGTATTCTGGGGCTTTCCGATCATTAACTTCGTGTTCTGGGTGGGTATTGCCCACGCCGGCACGTTTATTTCCGCGATCCTGCTGCTCTTTCGCCAGAAATGGCGCACGGGAATCAACCGCTTTGCGGAGGCTACCACCGTCTTCGCGGTGGTCTGCGCCGGCATCTTTCCCGCGATTCACGTAGGCCGGCCCTGGTTCGCCTATTGGTTGTTGCCCTATCCGAATATTATGGGCGACTGGCCCAACTTTTTTAGCCCGTTGCTTTGGGACGCCTGCGCGGTGGGCACCTACGCCACCGTATCTATCCTGTTCTGGTACACCGGAATGGTGCCCGATTTGGCCACCCTGCGCGACCGCGCCACCGGCCGTATCAAACCCGCGGTTTACGGCCTTCTGAGCCTGGGCTGGCGCGGCTCAGCCCGGCAGTGGCATTTGTATGAACGAGCCAATATTATTCTGGCCGTTCTGGCCACCGCGCTCGTGCTGGGCGTCAGCTCCACCGTCAGCACCGACATGGCGGTTTCGCAAATCCCCGCCTGGCACGAAACCATTTTCCCCCCCTACTTCACCGCCGGGGCCATCTACAGTGGTTTTGCGATTGTCCTGGCCCTGGCCATACCGGCCCGTGAGCTTTTCGGCTTAAAGGACCTCATCACCAAACGCCATCTCGACAACCTCGCCAAGCTGGCCCTCCTGCTCGGCTCCATGGTGCTTTACATCTACTTGATTGAGTTTGTCATCGCCTGGTACAGCGGTGATCCCTATGAGCGCTTCGCCTACCTGAACTATGAGTTCGGGCCGTACTGGTGGCTGGGCTGGGGCATTTTGTTCTGCAACGGCGTGGTGGCTCAGGCCTTCTGGTTCAAATTCGCCCGCCAAACCTGGTGGATCGCCTGGCCTGTCGCCGTGCTCTGTGTGATGGGCATGTGGATGGAACGGTTTGTGATCATCATCGTTTCCATGCATCGCAGCTTTCTGCCTTCCTCTTGGCATATGTTCGTCCCGACGTGGATCGACATCGGCACTTTGGCGGGAAGTTTCGGCCTGTTTTTTACGCTGTTCCTGCTGTTCTGCCGGTATTGTCCGATGGTGGCGGTTTCCGAAGTTAAGGCGATTCTGCCCCAGGCGCAGACCCGAGATGCGCTGGCCAACGAGCGGCATTGAGCATCGGTTTGAAATTCGGAATTTGAAATTTGAAATTTTCATTTTGAGTTTTAATCATGGCGATGACCCAGAACATTATTTCCCCCGTGGCGGGCGCCGCGGAACCGACCCCCTACGGTTTGTTGGCCGAATTCCCTGACCCGCAGGCCCTGCTTCGCGCGGCCGCGGCCATCCGCCAGGCCGGTTATCGGCGTTGGGACTGCTATAGCCCCTTCCCCATCCATGGCTTGGACCGGGCGATGCGCTTGAAACGCAGCGGGTTGCCCTGGTTCGTTTTTGGCGGCGCGTTTACCGGCTGTTTCGCAGCGCTGGCCGTTGCGTGGTTCTGTAACGCCTACTCCTACCCGCTGATTTTCTCTGGTAAGCCATACTGGGGCTTGCCCGCCAATATTCCCGTGGCCTTTCCCCTGACCATTTTGTTCGGGGCGGTCACCACGTTTCTGGCTTTGTGGGTGCTCGCCGGCCTGCCGCGGCTGCATCATCCCTTATTTTTCAGTGCGCGGTTTCGCCGGGCCACGACGGACGGATTTTTCGTGACCATCGAGGCCACGGATCCGTGTTACGACCTGGCTGCCACCACCCAATTGCTGCGCCGCCTGGGCGCCCAAGCCGTGGAGGTCGTGAAAGACTGCTGATGATTCGGGGCCGCACCAAAACCTTTTTGATCGTCGCCAACCTCGTGGTGGTGTTGTTGCTTCCTTTCGCCGTCATCGCGGTGCGCCGGGAAGTGCGCAGCGCCACGCCGCGCTGGGCCATTATTCCCGATATGGATGAAATGCCCTACGGCACGCCGCAAAAACCAAGCGCATTCTTTGCTGACGGCCGCGTCATGCGGCCCCACATCGCTGGAACCATGGCCCGGCAGGATTTTATTTTTCTCAATATTGCCGCCGAGCGGGCCGATCCGAACCACTACCAGCAGGCCCATGTAGTGCTCGATACCGCCGGAAAATATAACCGCATCATGCTCGGCCAAACGCTTTCCGGCGGCCAAGGCACTTTCGTGAAGCGTATCCCCTTGCCGGTGACGCGGGCATTCCTTCGGCGGGGCCAGGAACAGTTCAATATTTTCTGCGCGCCGTGCCACGGTTACAACGGACGGGGTAATGGCATGGTAAATCGTTACGTGACCCGCTTGCGCGCCCGGGGCGACATCGCGGCCGCTGGAACCTGGGTGCAGCCCACCGATTTAACCGGCCCCGGCGTGCAGTACATGCCGGCTGGTGGCATTTACAGTGTGATCACCAACGGTCTGGCGGCGATGGCCGCCTATAAGGATCAGATTCCGCTGGTGGATCGCTGGGCCATTGTCGCGTATGTCCGGGCGCTGGGATTGTCCGAAAAGGCCGTGGCGCCGACGCGCCTGCCGCCGGCGATACGGGCGCGACTGACCAGGCCATAGGGTGGAGCGCCGGGCGATAACCCGGCGGTTGATCCGCCATTTGTTCGGAACCTCGCTGATGACCACAATTGACAAGCCACTGCCCACTATCCCTCTCGGCACTCGAGACCAGCTCTATTTAGGCTCGCTCGGCACCCGCGCCACACGCCTTTGCCTGGGGGTCGGCCTGTTGGCGCTGGCCGGCGCCGCGGTCCTGGGCGCCAGGGAAGGCGACGCCATGCGGCAATTTCTTTTCGGTTATTTAACGGCCTGGTGCTTCTTTTTTAGCATCGCCGCCGCGAGTCTCTTTTTTGTGCTGGCTCACCACCTTTTTAAAGCCTCTTGGAGTGTGGTCCTCCGCCGGCTGGCCGAGACCCTGGCCTGCAATTTCATTCCCCTGGTGGTGCTGCTGCTTCCGATTCTTTTCGGCCTGCACCGGCTCTACCCCTGGACCAGCGCCGCCTACATGCGTTCCAGCGCCGATCTGCAAAACAAGTCCGGCCTTCTCAACGAACCGTTCTTTCTGATCCGCTGTCTCTTTTACTTTATTCTTTTGATTGGACTTAGCTGGTATTTTCGCCGCCAGAGTCTGGCCCAGGATCACGACGGACGCCTGAGCCATCTGCGGGGGCTGCGCTGGCACAGCGGCTGGGGATTTTTAGCGCTGTTCTGGATCATTAATTTTATCGGTGCCGACTTCGTGATGACCTTGCAGCCGCGCTGGCTTAGCTACGCCGCACCACTGTTCTTCTTTTCCGGCGTGATCATGACCATTTACGCCGCCCTGCCCCTGCTGGCCATGTGGCTCCAGCGCCATGGCCGGTTGGATAACGCCATCACCGTGGACCATTACCAGGATTTGGCCCGCTGGCTCTTCGCCTGGATGATGTTTTGGATGTACATCGCCTTCGCCCAATATATGCTGATCTGGTACGCCAACATTCCGCAGGAGACCAGCTTTTTTCTGGTGCGTGACCTTAAGCCTTGGTTATGGATAACTCTGGCTCTTCTGTTCGGCCATTTCATCCTGCCATTTCTCGGCCTGCTGCCCCGCTGGGCCAAACGTAATAAACGGGTTTTGGCGTTCTGGTGCGTCTGGCTCCTGTTGTTCGGGTATCTGGACCTGTTCTGGCAGATCATGCCGGCGGTTTGGGTCAATACGCCCGCCGGCCGCGTGGCATTGCATCACGTGAACGCCTTCGACCCGTATCAGCTGGCGCCCGCGGCGCGTTACCTGCTGTGGATTCCGCTGTCCACATCGGCTATCCTTATCGATGTGCTGTGCCTGCTGGGCATCGGTGGATTGTTCCTGGCCCATACGTTCCACCTGCTGCGCCAAGAGGCGCTGCTACCGTTGAAGGATCCACATTTGCCCAGATCGCTGGCGTTTGAGGAGCCTGTCTAGGCTCAGCCGTCGTGATCGGATTGAGCACCGATTAACTCTATGGAGCAAAACCCATGAGCGAAAATTCATCCGCCCCCAACCCCTCCCCTACCCCGCTGGACCCCGCCGCCGCGAAAAATGCGCCGCGGAAAAATGATGGCGTGGACACCACCGGCATTTTGCTGATCGGTTCGTTTACCGTCCTGGTGGTGGTGTTCCTGGTGTTGGCGCTGGACGCCTATTTTCACCACTACCGTCACGCCTTGATCCGCCAGCGCATGGCCAACATCGGTGCCTGGGCGGCCCGGGTGAAAGCCCGTCAGCAGGCGGATTTGGCGCCGCATTGGGCCGACGCAACGCACCGGCGTGCCACCGTCGGCATTCGATTGGCTGAACAAATGGTGGTGGCTGGTTACACGCCGGGCGCCGCCCCCGTGCTGCTGGCCGCAGCGCCCACCGCGACCCCGACCGCCAGACCAACCCCTCCCGTGGCCCAGCCCGTCCCCTTGCACCTATTGGGCGCCCAGCTTTCCCAGACCATG
>JAKCCC010000051.1 GCA_021838985.1 Planctomycetota bacterium | reverse complement strand
GTATTTTGCTGGACATTTTTGGCCATTGGCATCGGGGCGTGGGGGGACTCGGCGGGGCGATGTCGCGGGCGTATACCGCCGACCTGACCGAAACCCTCTCCAACATGAACGCGTTGCTGTGGTATTGAACCGGCGATCCCCTGTGCATCAACCCCATTGAGGCGCTGGAAAATGCCGCGACGTTTGAAGGTCATATCCACCATGGCCGGAATTTTGCCTTCGGAGTAGCCCAATTCGCGGAGCTGTTCGCACCGGACTATTCGCTACTGGAACTGAAGCGTTCCCCCGCCATCGGCGCGAATACCAAGGGGGGCGTACCGGGCGTCGTAACCATTGGCGTGCGGGATTTCGCCCGGGCGCTGCGCCGCTACCCCTTTGCGATGTATGCCACCACGGACGCCGGCCAAGCCGGTCTGCGGGGCGGCGTGAAGGAAATTCAGACCCGGGCATACCATCAGCCCTTATACGCTCTGGCGACAACCTCGGATACCTGGTTCGATCAAGCCGGTCAGCAGGCCACCTTACACGCAGTGCTGGGGCGCACAGCCCCGCCGCGTTCGTGGCGGGACCGCATCCCCATCTGGCACAAGACGATGGCCGGTCCGGTCGACCAGGGCGCCTGGGAACCCGCTCCCGGCGGCCAGATGGCTGAAGTGGGTAATGTCAACGACGTCGGGCATTACCACAGTCTCCAACAAGGCGGCTCAGCCCTGGTGCTGGGGGCATTAGGACCGGCCCTGCTGGATAAAGAAATCTCAGCGCTTAAATTCAGTGTTATTTTCGGCACGTTCTTGCATATGCCCGAAGAGATAGTTGAAGAAAACGGCTGGCATTTCCTGCGCTTCGGCGAGGTGTATGTGGGGGTGCGTGCCAGCGCCATGGTGCAGGAAAGGAAAATTCCGGTGCACCGCGTGGTCAAGCATGGATACCTACGCATCGAAGGTCCGCTGATCGAAGGCCGTACGGTGAAAGTCGATGACAAATTTCGTGAGTGGACGGATTACGGCTACGTGTTTGAAATCGCTTCCCGCGCCGAGTGCGGCACCTTCGCCCGATTCCGAAAAGAGTGCCTGGCCTGCACTTGGGAATTCTACCATTGTTTCTATCGCACCAGTCGCTACCAGAGCCGCCATGGGGAGCTGCAGATCGTTGACTCGGCAGCCGCCGGGACGGTGCGGTTCATGGCCATTGACGGTCAAATTGAACCACGGGTGAAACTGGCCGCGACGGGGCTGAATCCAAAGTTGATTAAGCTGTTTCCCGATGGCCGGCGCGTGAAGCAACAGCGCCTCGCCTATCGTCCGGACTACATCGGATCGCCCAACTATCCCACGGCGCAGCATATTTTGGAAGCGGACCCGGCCCCGCCCACCGGTGGGAGCTTGGCCCGTTCGTGATCGCCCACGGTCCAACCACGATGAACGCATCATCTACGGTAGAGGCTATCGATGCTCGGTCCAACACGGAATATCCGTTTGGTCGCCGCCGACGCCGAGAGCGCGGAAACCGATTCCCACCAACTTCAAGCCACGCCGAGGCGGCGTAGGGCCCACCTGGAATCGTTCAGAGGTGAATGCCAACTATGCTCGAATTGACTTGGACGGGGCCGGAATCTGGCGGCACCCTGGCCCAGTGGGGCGTGGAACAATTTACGCGCCCCTGGCGACGTTGGTTTGACGCGGCGCCGAGCCGCGGGGTTGAGCCGGGCCGGATCTGGTCGCTGCGTTGGGGCGAGCGGCGGGAAGAATGGCTCCCGGCGGGCGTGGAAAGCCTCGGCGACGAAGGCTATTTGCTGGCGGGGGCGGGAAGCGATCGGCGCGGCGTGGGCGTGGCGGCGCGCACGGAAAAGGGATTTGTCAACGGCTTGTTCGGCTTATTGGGTGAATTGGGCTGCGGATTCTATCTCGGTGGAGAAGCCATTCCGCCCCGGCCATGGCGAACGGAATTTCCGCCGGGCTGGCGAAAAGTGTGTAATCCCCGCCTGGCGGTGCGCGGACTCCTGCCCTGGCACAATTTCGCCAACAGCCCCACCACGTGGGACTTTGCCGATTACGCCCGTTATTTCGATCTGCTGGCGGCGCAGCGAATGAACCTGGCGATGTTTCACAGCTACGACTATGAACCGCATGGCGCCTACCGGTGGAAGGGGCAATGGGCGCCGGCCACGGTAAGGCGCAACCACGTGTGGGGCTGGCAGGAAGAAGCCGTGGATGTGACGGCATTCCCCCAATGGGCCAGGGAACACTTTCCGGAGAACCGTTTCGGCCCGCCCGCGGTGCTGGCCACCACGACCCTGGAAGAATGCATCGCGGCCAGCCAGGAACTGTTTCGGAAAGCCTTGGAACATGCCGGCCGCCGCGGCATCCGCACCTGCGTGGGCTTTGAAATTCCCGGCAATCCCAAGGTGCCGGCCATTCGGCAGCGCTTTTTGACGCAGGTCGAACATCTGGCTACCGTCTACCGCCCGGATTATCTGGGCCTTTGGGAGCCGGAATCGTGGGCCCAGCGGGGCTGGCCGATTCCAGTGCGAGGCTCGGGCTGGCAGCGCGAGTTTCGCCTTTATCGAAAATGGTTTCGGCACGTCGATTCGGATCGCCGGGTGTTGGAGGCGCTGCGTCTGGCGGAATTCGTGCGACTGGCCCACGCACGCTTACAACGGATCGCTCCGCGAACGCGGCTGGTGTTAAGCGGCTGGGGCGGCGACCGCTGGATGAAACTCGCGGAGTTTTTTCCGGGGCTGGACCATCTGTTGCCGCCGGATGTCATATTTTCCGCCCTGGACAATATAGATTCCACGGTGGCGCCGCGTGTGGCGGACGCGTATGGGCGCCTGTCGACGCGGCGCCAGCGCTGGCCGATCGTGTGGCTGGAATCGGATGGGAATTCCCAATGGCACGCGCAATGCAACGTGTCCAGCCTTTCGCCACTGGGGCGAGACACGGTGAAAAAAGGCTGCCAAGGGATCCTGGGCATTCACTGGCGCAGCGGTGTGGAAGTGGAGACCGAAGTCGCTTACCTGGCCCAGGCCGGCTGGGCCGAGACCACCAGCCAGGATTTCTGGACGGATTATTCCTTCCGTTGTTACGGAACGAAATGGGGCGGGAAGATGGCGGCGGTGCACCGGCATTTGGAACGGTTGGGTCCCGGTTGGACCGGCCTGTCGCCGCAGGGGGAGTGCTCAACGTTCCGCTGGGAGTCCTTACCGGAGGTGGCCGTGCGAAACAGCGATCGCCACGTGTTGGACGGCCTGCGCCAGGCGGGCTGGGCGGCGCGCGGGGCGGTGATCAACCACACCGCTTCCGTCTACGAGTTGCTGCCCAAATTCGACTGGGCCCTATTCACCCTGGAATGGGCTTTGGCGTTTGGCGAGCCGGGCCTGCGTAAGCGGCGGATGTTGGAGCGGATCGGCCGGCGACTGAAAGTGCTGCGTCGGAGCGTGGCCGCCATGGAACCGCCTGAAAACGGCCGCCGGCGGCTGGATGATCTGATCTTGTGGATTGAATTCACCCTGGGCTATGACGCCGCCGCCCGGCTGCTTAAGCCGGGCGGCGCGGTGGAAACACTACAGGCAGAGGCGATGTGGCATTCGGAAAACCAAGCCCGCTCCTACGGCGCCGAGGTGGCGCGGCGAGCGCTGGCGAGGCTGCGGACGGTATCGTTGGAAAGAACGATGCAAGCCTATGGGCGCCGCGTACGCACGCAGAGCCAGCGGGGAAATTTAGCCCGCATGTGCCGCGACGCCTGGCCGGCGTGGATAAAGGCCATCGAAACGTTGGAACAAATGGCCGCGGGCCACCATCCCCGGCCGGCGGCTTTCGGCGATTCCCCCCCGTCGGCGCGGCGTTGAACGCGGCGGAGTGACCCACGCCAGCATGGTAGTGAAATCCGTGGTTAACGATACGAAGACAAAATGATCACAATGGCCGGCACGCCGGATTCCAGCAGGCCTTTACCACCAGCCAATACCAGGATCTCCAATGGAGGCCATTGGCGCAATTGGGGGCGTGGTGCGGCCCTATCAGGCTGCGGAGTCATGGCATGAACATTAGATATACATTCCTGGTCGGCATCGCGCTGTTGATCACGGCGAGCGTGATCACGCAGGTTAATTTACCGTCGGGCCACGGTCAATATCCGGTGCTGCATTGGCTGACCGATGACAATCCGGCGCGTGTGGCCCAAGTGGCTCCTTTGCAAAAGTGGCTGCGGCGGCATCATGATCCGAAGTTTATTCTGCGTATGGATTTTGCCAATGACGACATGTCCAAGTTCGTTATTCAGGGGGTTTCCGGTGATGCGGATGATCTGGTCGATACCTTCGATACGGATCTGGACTATCTGCACGGCTGTAATTTGCTTTACAACCTCACGCCGGAGGCTGCGAAAATGGGTTTCGATCCCAGTCACACCTATCCGGCCGCTAAAGCGGCTATAGTTCGCAACGGCAAGCAATATCTGGTGCCGACGAATCTTGGCGTGGAGGTGTATTGGGTGAATAAGGCCGCCTTCGCGAAATATCGCCAACCTCAGCCGCCGCGGACTTGGACCTTCGCCAAATTCCAGCGGCTCGGATTGGCGTTCGTGCACGCCGCCAATCCGCCCGGGCGGAGGCGGACAGTGTTTTTCACCGACTCTGTGGACACCGGTGTCATGCGGCGCAGCCTGGGGCTGTCCGCTTTCAACGAAACGCTCACCCGGTGTATCCTGCGTGATCCACGCTACATCCACGTGTTACATCTGCTATATCGCTGGACTTTCCTGGACCATCTCCTGCCGACGCCCGCCCAACAAGCGTCCTTCACCTCTCGTCCGGGCTACGGCGGGACAACCCTCCAACTGTTTAACAGTGGTCGATACGCCATGATCTCCACGGGGCGCTACATGCTGATTCAGTTGCGTAAATTTTATAAAACTACCGGTCCCGTGCCGCTGGCCGTGAGCGAACCGCCGTACGGCCAATTTCCCAACGCTTCTATGGGGGTGCGGGCCACGGGCATCTATATCGGCTCGCGCCATAAGCAACTGGCGATGTATTTCCTGGAGTACCTGGCCAGTCGCACCTACAACATGCAAATCGTCAAGACCGCCGATGGGGAGCCGCCGAATCCTGTCTACACGCGCACGCGGGAATTTCTCAATCCGCCGCAATATCCCAACGAGGCTGGTTGCAGCGGAGTGGAAGCTCAGGGGTTAAAAACCATCGCCATTCCTTCGGCGTTTAGCCCCTTTGTCCTTCCCTTGACGGTTCAGCGTATCGTACAAACCCAGGCTGAAGCCGGTTTCATGGCGGGTATTTACACCGCCGGTCAGACGGCGCGGCTGGCGGCGGACCGCATCAATTGGCACATCGCCCATAACGTTCGCCAAAACCGCCGCCTGCGGCGCCTGTACGATAAATTGCGGCATCGGCAGAAGATCATCGACCGTCTACGAAAAGAGGGACGCACGGTTCCGTTACGGCTGATCACCAACCCCTTTTACCGGCGTTACTACCTAGCTAAAGGCTGGGCCGGTTGATAGGAGTCAATTTTGCGGTACGGCCGCAAGTGGTGGGCCGTGCTGGTTTTCCTTGGTTCGGGATAAGGAGAGTTTGTTCATGCTGAAGATGTCAATGGCGTCCCCGGCGAAATTATCGATCGTAAGTTTTCAAAAGGATCAGGTCGAAGCGTTGCAAAGCGAAGTGGATGCGCGGGTCCAGGAGCCGCATGAATGGTTGGCGCCGCTGGTGGTGGAGGGTGCTTTTCCCGACGAGGCCCTGCGGCGGCGGGCCGGGGATGCGGACCTGCTGGTAGTGGCGGGGAATTTAGAGGGCTTACCCTATGCCGATCATCTGGCAAAAGCCGCTACACCCATGGTGCTGACGGATCCCCCTTTAGTCTTCCATCCGTTCCAGGCGCCGCTGCGACATCAGTTGCAGCGCCGGGGCGCGGTGGTGCTGCCCGCCGACCGTCCGGCGAGCATTGCCGCATCGATCCGGGCGGTCGCGGCGCGCCGACAGCTGCGGTTAAGTCGTGTGCTTTTGTGCACCGCGCCCGCGCGGAACGAGGGGGAACCCGACAGCCATAAGCGAATGGACGCCGCGGCATTCGAGCGGCTTGGCGTAGCCGTAATCCGGCGGCCGGTGAGCGAACTGCAGCAGCACGCTGCACGGGTGCCGGACGAACTGGCCCGTGAAACATTGAACCACTGGCGACGCACACTTATTGGTAACGTGGATCCCCATTTGCCGGAGGCTCATCTTCTGGACGTGGCGCGGCTCTATCAGGCCGAAAAGGCCCTCCTGGCGGAAACCCGCGCCAACGCCCTGGGAGTGGAGGAATTCGCCCCGTTTCTTAACGAGCATAAGGCGATGCCGAATGTCACCTACGCCCTCCTCAAGGACGAGGGGATTACCTGCACGGAAGAGGCCGATTTGCCATGCCTCCTGACGGAGATGCTGTTGGCGGCGGTCCAGCGCCAGCAGGTGACTATGAGTAACATTTATACCGCTTATCGGGATGAATTTGAGCGCCAGCCGGAGGGCCCCTACACGCCTGCACAACAGCGGGCCGACTACGAACAATGCCGCCACGACCAGTGCGCCGTGGTGGCCCATTTTTCCACCGCGGGCAGCCTGCCGCGCAATATGATGACGGATGAGCGTTACGACATTGTCGAGACGCTGCCCGCCTGGCCCGGCCAGTCCATGGTCGCGGCGCGCCCGCGGACGCAGCCGGTGCTGCTGGCGCGGCTTTGGGAGCAGTGCGAGCGAATCGATCTATTCGGTCCCTGCGACGTGGTGGATGTCCGTCAGGATCCGCGCTGGGGCTGGTATCGTGGCCGCTGGCTGGTCCGCTTGCCGGCCTTCGATACTTTCGCGGCCCAGTCCATCCATACCCATTATGCCATCGCGCCGCATGCGCAGCCCGAAGCGCTGGAGACACTGCTGCGGTATCTGCTCAAAATCTCCGTTGGCTGTTCGCGCCAGGACACTAAGTAGGACGGCGGAATCAATGCCGTCGTTGATGGTGGTTGATGGTGGTTGTGGTGCGGACCTCCAGGTCTGCTTATCCGTCGCTCAAGGGCTGGGGGCGGTCCCCGCTTGGTCGGGACAGACCTGCACCACCGGGCCAACCCCCAATGATTCATTCTGCGTTCCCACTTTGCTGACGGCTGACGCCCGCACGGTGCGGGCCGGCACGGGCAACCGCGTACGATACAGCAGTGGCAACGACACGGAAAAACGACGCTCCGCCGCAAAAAGTGAAAAGGCCTGGGCTTCTTATCGTCGTTGTTTTCGGGAAGGCCCGCCCGGCCGGGAGCTGGCGGGATAGCCGTTGACCAGGGCCATTCGGGCCAGACGGTCACACAGCTCATCGAAGGGCACGCCGGCCTGGGCGGCGGCCTTGGGCACCAGCGAATGGCTGGTGAATCCGGGCAGGGTGTTAATCTCCAGGATAAACGGCTCCAGGGTGCGACGGTCGACCATCACATCCACCCGCGCCAAATGCCGCGCCGCCACCACCTGATACGTGCGCAGCGCCAAGTCTCGGACCGTTTCGAGCACCGCCGCGGGCAGGTCGATGGCAAAATGATATTCCGTATCCGCGCGGACATACTTGGCGTTGTAATCGTAAAAATCGGCGCGGGGATGAATATGTATCGCCGGTAACGCCGCTCCGTCCAGAACCCCCACGGTCAATTCCAGGCCTTCGATCAATTTTTCCACCAACATGCGGCCATAACGCGGCAACGTCCGCTGCAGGTGGGCCCGAGCCTCCTCCGCGTCGCGGCAGATCCGACAACCGACGCTGCTGCCCTCGGCCACCGGCTTGATTACGCAGGGCAGACCGATCCTGGCGTCGGGGGTCCAGGTCTCGGCCGGCAGGGCCTGAACCGTCTGCCAAGCCGGGGTGGGAATGCCGTGCGCGGTGAGGGCGGTTTTGGTGTCAATTTTATTCATCGCCAGGCGCGACGCAACGGAGCCGGAACCGACAAAGGGAATGCCGCGCCGCTCCAGAATTTCCTGCAGCGTGCCGTCTTCACCGAACAGCCCGTGCAGCGCGGGAAAAATCAGATCACAGGGGCGATGCTCCAGTGCGGAAAGATCATCCGGCGCGATATCAGCCAGCGTCACCTGGTGGCCGCGGCGCTGCAACGCCGCGGCAATCTGGTTGCCGCTGAGCAGCGATATGTCGCGCTCGGCGGAAATGCCGCCGGCCAGGACGGTGATATGCAGAAGGCGGGATTTATCATCCATGAAGGTACAGCTCCATCAGGCTTGCCCCCATTCGGGTGGGGCAAGATTTGCGGGTGGTCCGTTCGTGGTGGGTGTGTGGCCATATTTTTTGGCAAGCACTCCCCGGATGCAAGGTGGCCGCGACGAACGGTTGTAGAAGCGGCGTCTCGCCACGTTGGGCGCCCATAAGCGCCGAGACGCCGTTTCCACTACGGTTGCCCCAAAATATGGCCACACCCGTTCGTGGTGGGCAGGTCCGGACTGGTTGGCGGCGGCGGGCGGGATCCCGATGGCCATCGGGACTACGGCGGGCGCGCAGCGTGAAGCGCTCGCCCTGTAGCCGGCCCTGCCCCGATGGCCGCTGCGAACGTACATCGATCCGGGCATCCCGCGGGGATTGCGCGTGAATATTACCCCACCCCCCGGTTCTGAAAATACCACGTCATCTCGCCTCTGGGCGTGGAAGCGAGGTGTCGAAAGGTGTCGGCGATTCCACCCCCGGCAGAGGTCACTGCGGCGCCTCTTCGACCGGGGGCCATAGGTTTGATTGCGGCCTGGAGGCCGCCTTGGGGTTATCCAAGACGCCGAACCGCGGGTCGTATCTACCATATCACCACCTCGGTTTCCAGCGCCACCTGGAATCTTTCGCGCACCCGGCGACGCACTAATTCAATCAAATCGAGAATTTGACGCGCCGT
>JAKCCC010000050.1 GCA_021838985.1 Planctomycetota bacterium | reverse complement strand
GCGCGCACCGTTAGGGGCCGCCAAAAAAACTTTACAAAACCGGCGCCGAGATTTTGGCCGCTAGCGCCCCCCCGCCCCGCCGGGGGCCTGGCCGCCCATCGATAGGCTGGTTTTGACCGAAATGAGTGCTTGAAATCTCTTGTGGCTGATGGCCGAAAAGGGGCGTAGATCGCGTTCATAACCCCAATACCGCGCGCAGCGCTTGATCCACTGGCGCGGGATCGGAGCACCTTCCGATGACCTTCTCAATCTCCCGGTCTTGGACAGTCGCAAGGTTGTCCGCGACCACCACGGAATCCTGTATAATCCCCATGTGTTTTCCAAGTTCGCTGTTTTTCGTCACGAAAACCCGCGTCGGACCGGTCCTGCCGACGTTGGATGTAATCATAGCGACGATCCGCTGAGAAAGTCCCAAGTATAAATTATCAGCCTGGACCACCAACGCGGGCCGTTTTTTACAGGTTTTCAGGTCAGAGTTGGGGAACCGCACCAAGACAACACTACCGCGATTAAAGTTCATCGTAGCCTTCCATGCCCGGAGCGTTCCAGTCCTCCTCGAAGCTACGCAGGCGCGCTCGCGTTTCCATCGCCTGTTCGCACGACCAGCCCAGATTCCGGATTAACTGGCTGCTTGGCTCTGTTCGGATAGCCGCCGCTGCGTTCCGTCTCAACTGCCCCTGTCGATACAAACCGGGCATTCTGGTTGTTGGTTCCGCTGTGCCAAGGTTCACCCCGGACCTGTCGTGCACTCCCGTGTCTGGCTTTTCCTCAATCGCGGCCACCAGTCTTTGTGCGATTTCCTCAAGTTGTGGGCGCGGATCATCACCGAGTAATGGTGGGTAACGGGTATATGCGTCCGTGGCCGCCATATACGACTTAAGGCACTCCGTGAACACTGATACCGTAAAGTAAGAATTCGGCTTCATCACGGACATTTCCGTCTGGGTCGAGAGTGCCCCTCCAGGCTGGACTGTCATAGAAAATTGAAAAAGCATCCGCCACCGTCGCCTGAATTTCCGCCACGCTCGTATGACCCCTCAGATTTTGCGCGCCGCCAACCTATATGCGGAACATCCAATATCATAATCCGAGTGCTTCGTCAATCGGTAAATTTATGGTAGGAGGAAGAGCCCCAGATTCGCCACTGAACCCGCAGCACCGGCCTTTGGGTCGCCGTAACGAGTCGCCCGCGGCGACCCGGTGAACGGCGGCGGAAGGGCTACCCGAAAGCCAAGTGGTGACCAAGCACTTATCGCTGGATTTCTCCTGTCAAAGGTTTGGGCGGTAGGCCAGCCGTGCAGAACAGCTTCTTCGATTTTCGGGTAGCCGGGGCCCGCCAACGCCGCCCGGCGGCGCGGCGCAGTCACGACGCGCTCGGCAGGGGCGGCGAGCGAGACGGGGGAGAACGGGGTGGGTTCAGACGGGCGTTGCGACCCACAACACGGCTACGGCGGCCGGGCTCAGGAGAAATTCAAACGAATCTGCATCTGTGCGGCGGCGGCCGCGTCCAGCGCCTCCGCGGGGATGCGGACAGGCGGAGGCTCTTCCGCCGGCGCCCGGCTGGATTGGCCCGCGGGCCGAAGAGACGCTTGGCCTCCTGGCCGAATAGGCAGCCACCCTCCAGCAGTTGGAGGATCGCATAGGCGCTCGGCAAGAGCCGGTACCAGCTGTGCATCGCCCGGTGTTTGGCGCGGTCGGGATGCTCCAGCTTGACCCCGCCGTTCTTCTGGATGTTGAAGCCTTCGTCTTCGATCTTCCAGCGGCAGCTCTACGCTTGACGGCACGGACGCTCGTGGGTTCGGGCGGACGCGCGTGGCTGACCGCCGGGCTTAGGTGGCGTCGCCAGCGCCGGCGCTGGCGACGGCGGCGCCGGCGGCGGCCGGCACCGCTTCCACCGCCGCCGGCGCGGTCTCCGGCGCAGCGCCGACGGGTATGAAGCGCAGCGCCTCGCCCTGGCGGACGATGCGCACGAGGGTTACGCCTTTGTATTCGCCACGGAGCAGCGCTTCCGAAAGCGGATCTTCCACAAATTGTTCGATGGCCCGCCGCAATGGCCGGGCGCCAAAATCGGGATTGTAGCCCTTCTCAATCAGGAAATCGCGCGCCTCCGGCGTGGTTTCCAGGTTTACCCCCTGCTCCACCAGGCGCCGGGTGACCTTCTTGATTTCAATGTCGATAATGCGGTACAGGTCTTCGCGCTGCAAGGCCCGGAAGATGATGGTGTCATCGAGCCGGTTGATGAATTCCGGCCGGAAGAATTTTTCCACCTCGCGCAGCAGGTTCTTTTTCATATGCTCGAAAGTTTGCTCCGCGTCCCGCTTGCCGTAGCCGAAGCCCTGAATTCCGCCGCTCTTGATCAGGTCCGCGCCGATGTTGCTGGTCATCACCAGGATGGTGTTCTTGAAATCCACCTGGCGGCCGACGTTGTCGGTCAAGCGGCCCTCCTCCATGATCTGCAGCAGCATATTGAACACGTCGGGGTGGGCCTTTTCGATTTCATCGAGCAGCACCACCGCGTAGGGCCGGCGGCGGATGCGCTCGGTGAGCTGGCCGCCCTCCTCGTAGCCGACGTAGCCCGGGGGCGCGCCGATCAGACGGCTGACATTGTGCTTCTCCATATATTCGGACATATCTATTTGTATCAGCGCCACCTCATTGCCAAACATGAATTCGGCGATGGCCTTCGACAGCAGGGTCTTGCCGACGCCGGACGGCCCCAGGAACAGGAACGTGCCCATGGGGCGGTTGGGATCCTTCAGGCCGCTGCGGGCCCGGCGGATGGCCCGGGACACCGCCCGGATGGCCTCGTCCTGGCTGATGACCGTCTTATGCAGCTCCTTTTCCAGTTCCAGCAGCCGGGCGGCCTCGGCTTTCTCCAGTCGGGTCAGCGGCACGCCGGTCATCTTGCTGACCACTTCTGCGACCACTTCCTCATCGACCACGCCGTCGACTTCCTTGGCCTGTTCGCGCCATTTGCGCTGGGCTTCTTCCTTGTTGCGGCGCAGAGCTTCGGCCTGGTCCCGCAGCTCCGCGGCCCGCTCATACGCGGCGTTCTTGACCGCCTCGTCTTTCTCCATTCCCAGACGTTCGATTTGTTCCTCGATCTCCGCCAGATTAGGCGGTTTGCTCATGCTCTTCAGACGCACCCGCGCTCCCGCCTCATCGATGACGTCGATGGCCTTGTCCGGCAGACAGCGGCCCGTGATATAGCGCACCGCCAGCTCCACCGCGCTGCGCAGGGCCGCATCGGTGATCTGCACCCGGTGATGCGCTTCGTAGCGGTCGCGCAGGCCCTTGAGAATGTCGAAGGTTTCCTGGCGCGTCGGCGGTTCCACGATGATGCTCTGGAAGCGCCGTTCCAAAGCCCCGTCTTTCTCGACGTATTTGCGATACTCATCGAGCGTGGTGGCGCCGATGCACTGGATTTCGCCGCGGGCCAGCGACGGTTTCAGGACGTTGCTCGCGTCGATGGCCCCTTCGGCGCCGCCGGCACCCACCAGCGTGTGCAATTCATCAATGAACAGCACCACGTTCTTAGCCCGCCGCACCTCGTTCATCACCGCCTTGATGCGCTCTTCAAACTGCCCGCGGTATTTGGTCCCGGCCACCATCAAGGCCAGGTCCAGGACCACGATACGCTTGTCGGCGAGAATTTCCGGCACGCCGTGGGCCACGATCTTCTGCGCCAGGCCCTCCACAATCGCGGTCTTGCCTACCCCCGCCTCCCCGAGCAGCACGGGATTGTTTTTCGTCCGCCGGCAGAGAATCTGCACCACCCGTTCGATTTCATCGAGGCGCCCAATCACTGGATCCAGCGAGCCGGCCCGGGCCAGCTCGGTCAGATCTCGTCCGAAGGAATCCAGAGCGGGCGTGCGGGACTTGCCCTTCGGATCTTTGCTTTCGCCGCCACCCCCGCCCCCGCCGCCGCCCGGAGCGCCCTCGGACTCAATCCCGGCGCCCAGCAGATTCAGCACTTCTTCCCGCACTTCCTCCAGCTTTAAGCCCAGAATCTGCAGCACCTGAGCGGCGACGCCCTCCCGCTCGCGCAGCAATCCCAGCAGCAGGTGTTCGGTGCCGATATAGTTATGACCCAGGTTGCGGGCCTCTTCAATGCCGTACTCAATCACTTTTTTTGCCCGCGGCGTTTGCGGCAGCTTGCCCATGGTCACCATATCCGGCCCGCTCTTGACGATCTTCTCCACCTCCAGCCGTACCTTGCGCAGATCGATATCCAGGTTTTTCAACACCGTCGCGCCGACCCCAGTGCCTTCCTTGACCAGGCCCAGCAGAATATGCTCGGTGCCGATGTATTCGTGGTTAAAGCGCTGGGCTTCCTGGTTGGCCAGGGCCATCACCTTGCGGGCGCGATCGGTAAATCGTTCGTACATGTCGGATTCCCAAGGGCCCTTCCCTCCGGGCCTGCGTCCATGGTCCTGCGTCATTCTACGGAGGCACGCACGGCATAATCAAGTCGTGCTGGAAAATCACCTCCGCGCTGCGCGCAGTCTATGCGGTGAGCCCGGGGAATTCATAGCCCCAAGCGTAAGCGCGGGGCTTGGTCCGGTAGTGGCGCCCGGACCCGTCGCCGTAGTTTATACCCGACGCATTGAAGCGCTGGCACCTGGCGCGGCGCGGTTTTAGACGCCCCATCGGTGTCTACGAAAAGCACCGGGGCTTCAGGTCACCGGCGGCGACTCGCCCACGGCGACCCGGTGAATGGCTTTCGGCCGAAATACCCGAAGGCCAAGTGCTCACAAAGCAGTGGTAGCGGTTTTGTGCCTTGGTGTTTCGGTTGCCCCCGTCGGCCGCGCCGCGTGTTTGGGTTGATGTTCCGCGATATACTTTTAGGAGGGCGGCTTCGGTGGATGTTGTCATGGCGTATGCGGCGAGTACCCGGATCAGTGCAACGGCGGGCCTGGCCTGCTTGCTGGCGGTGACGGGGCTGGGGCCATCCGCGCACGCGGGAGTTATTCGCATCGCGCCCGGAGCCAAGCTGATCATCCGCAGCGGCAGGAATCCTCCGATCATCATTCGCGGCGGCGCCCACGGTGTGATTCTGCCCGGCCCTCTGCTGGTCGGTCCTGCCACCGGCGTGCCAAATACGACCGCACCCCATTTTTCCCGTTTTCAAGTCAACGACTCCTTCAGCGCCCGCGATCAGCTTCGCACCGCCGCACATCTGCTGCACAATGGCCATCCTTTCCAGGCCCTGCGCCTTTATCAGCAGGTGGTGGAGCGGCAGGGCCGCAAGGTGATCGCCACCGGTCCGAATGCCTACCAATCCATCCGGCGCTACGTCTGGAATTTGCTGCTGAAGACTCCGGCCGTGGAACGGGGCGATTATGATCAGCTCTATGGCCGGCAGGCGCTCCAGGCGGTGGCTGCGGCCGAAAGGACGCACCATTTGCGGGCATTGCTGGCCGCGTGCGAACGCTACTTGCCGTCGAGCGCTGCGGCCAAGGGTTTGCGGCGGGCGGCCGAGACGGAATTCGATCGGGGGCGCTTCGCGCTGGCCGCCCGGTTGTGGCTGCAACTGTGGCCGGAACCGGCGGCGAAAGCCTGGCGCCCGCAGCTGCTGGATCACGCGGCGCTGTCCGCCTGGCTGGCTGGGGAAAAAAAGTTGGCCCGGCGTTTGCAACTGAAACTGCAGCGGCGGTACCCGCAGGCCCGGGGGCGGATTGCCGGCCGTCGCCGGCGGCTCGTGCCGCAGCTGCGGGCAAGCCTGGCCGCCGACGCCTGGACGGGGCAGCCCTCCCGAACCACCGGAGCCTTCCGCTGGACGAGCTGGCAGGGGAACGCCTCTGGCCCTGCCGCTGCCGACACGCGCCGTACTCCCGAAGCCCTGCTTTGGGCGCGGCCCTTACGCGCCCTGCCCGTTCTGACCGCGCCGTCGGGCGAGCGGAACATCCAGAATCTGCGCCTGCAGGCCCGCGCGCACCTGGCTATTTTCGGCCTGAACGTGAACCTGGCCTCCGGGGCGGTCTCCGGTCAATTGATGTTTGAGTTTCCCACCTGTCAGGCGGGAATTTTGTACCTCAACGCCATCGACCACATTGAAGCGTGGGACCTTAACTCCGGATACTCCCGCTGGCGCTATCCCCGGCACCGGCGCCGCGCCGGCGATCGACAGGCCAATCTTGCCGCTTTGAGCATGGGGTTGGATCAGTTTTCCTGCAGTCTGTCCCGGGATCGTCTGGTTGCGATCATTCGGATCGGGTCCGCCGCACCACGCCCCATTTGGACGATGTATGGGTATAACGGCATTTCCTCCACCGCGCTGGTCGCGTTGAACGCCAGGACGGGAAAGCTGCTGTGGCGCCAGCGGGTGCGCCGCCTGCTGCGCGGCGCCGCCGGTGACTTGGTCTGGCCCGCCTGCCCGCCGCTGGCCCGCCGGCACGGCATCTTTCTGCCCGTGGTTGAGGCGCGTCCCGGCAGCGGGCAGGTTCAGCTGTTTCTGCTGCGCTTCGACGCCCGCAACGGCCGCGTTCAATGGCGCCGCTATCTGGGCACCCTTAGCGAACCGGTCTACAGTTTAAGCACTGTGGACATGGCGGCGGGTATGAAAGACTCTCTGATCTATCTCGTCACCGGCCAGGGCGCGATCCTGGCGGTGGGCGCGAATTCCGGCACTATTCGTTGGCTGCGCTTAACGGCGGCGGCGCACCGCCCTTTTCCCGGCATGTTGTGGAGCCAAGCCCGGCGTCAGAGGCCGTGGCAGATTAATCCGCCGCTGATTGACGGCGATCGCTTGATCGTGCTGGACGCGCTGGGCGCCGGGCGTTATCGCGTCGACGTTTTTAACCGCTGGTCGGGCCGGCCTCTGGCCTCGTGGTCCGGGCGGCGCTGGGCGAATGCGGATTTGCTCTTAGGCGCCACGGGCGGCCGGCTCTACGTGGCGGGCCGTCGGGTAGCGGCGATCAGCTTGCAGACAGGTCGGACGCAGTGGGTCAGCGCGCCGTTGTCCTCAAGCGGCGCGCTGGCGGCCCGGCCATTTTTGACCAAGCATTATATTTATCTGCCGCTCCAGGGTGGGCTGTTGCGCCTGGCCACCGCCACCGGCGCCGCGGAAAAGCTCCAGCCCTGGCCTTCCGCCGGCGGCCGCCCCGGAGCCCCCGGCAATTTACTGGTTACGCCACACCTGGTGGTTTTAGCCAATGATCGCACGGTGGAAGCTTGCGCCGGCTGGCCGGACGTTTTGGCCTATTGGCGAGCCAGGATTCGAGCCGACGCCGGCCAACCGCAACCCTATTTGACCCTGGCCGCGGTGGCGTTCCGAACCGGTCATCAAAACCTGGCGCAGCGGATGATGCGGCAGGCGGTGCGGCGGGTCGCCGAAGCAGGC
Organism: Planctomycetota bacterium; assembly: GCA_021838985.1. Taxonomy (GTDB): domain Bacteria; phylum Planctomycetota; class Phycisphaerae; order WQYP01; family WQYP01; genus JAKCCC01. The sequence goes on along the minus strand of JAKCCC010000050.1, from coordinate 1,749 downwards.
GACTCGACAAAGCCTGGTCGCCAGGGGGCGACGCGAGCGGCGGCGGGCGCGGGGCCTTCCGCCGTGGGTGGGCGGATTTTCGATATGTGCCTGCAGTTGGGAAGGCGACTGGAGTGCCGCGGCCGCCCGTCGGACGCTGCCGACAGGGCCTCTTTTTACTTCGAGCAGGCCCGGAGGGTCGCGGCCACGCCCCTCCAGCAGATCCGCTGGCGTCTGGCCATGGCCAGGCTTGCTCGGCAACGCCGTCAGCCCCGCCGCGCTTTGAAACTACTGCAGGAAATCCTTGCCTCCGACGCCCTGCGTTCTACCCCCATCCGGTCGTCTGGTAATATTCTGCCGGCCGCGGCGGTCGTGGAAAATCTGATTGCCAAGCGCCTGCTTGACCGCTATGGCCGCGGAATTTATCGGCGCTACGAACGGGCGGCCGACGCCCTGCTTAGCCGCGCCGGCACAGGGCCAGACCAGGCGGATCTGCAACGCGTGTTGGCTGCCTATCCCAACAGCTCAGCCGCCACCACCGCCGCCTGGCGTCTGGCTGGCCTGCGGCTGGCGGCGCACCGATGGCGCAGGGTCTGGCCCGTGCTGTTATGGCTGCAAAGCCGCGTGAAGACACCGGCCGACCGGGCGCTTCTGCTGGTGGATCTGGCCCGGACGATGCGGGGATTGAAACGCTGGAATCAGGCGCTGGCGTTGGCCCAGCGCGGGCAGGTGCGCTACCGTGGGGAAAAGCTGCCGGGCGCGCCCCATTTTGCCGCACTGGCCCGGCGCATTCAGCGTACCGCCCCACCGAACGCCTTTGCCCACTGGCCGGCCCTGGCGTGTGCCCCGAGCAGCCGGCTGGTGGTATCCCCGCCGTTTCGCGGGACGCTGCTCAGCGCGGTGGATCCGAATCCGCGCTTCCGGCGTTATGCCTGCATTTTGATGACGCAACCGGCCAACGGGGGACTGCGTCTGCTGGATCGAAACGCCTTGGGGGCGCTGCAATGGTCGGTGTTGATCCCGGGGGTGAACCGCCTGGCTTTGCTGGGCTACGAAGGTCCGCTGGCGTTGCTGGCCGCGCCCGATCGGATTTTTGCGTTGAGTCTACGCACGGGAAAAACCCGGTGGACCATCGCTCCCCGCGCGCTTTTAGGTCCAGCCGCACCCGCGGCGAAGCCAGCCCCACTGCCGGCAGCGCCGGGGTTTCCCGGAGCCTTGGCCGGGATGCCGCCCATGTTCAACGGCGGCGTCTTAATCGGGCCGGGCCAGCCCTTCCAGCCCATGTTCTTTCAACCTCCGGGCTTCGCCTTCGCCGGTGGACCAGCCTGGGACACCCAGGCGCAGCAGGAACAGCGGGCGGCGAAGCTGGTCTGGCGCCTGCGCGCCGCGCTGGGCAGCAGCGTTTTTCGGCTCGTCCAGCTGTTTGCCGGCCGCTTTCTGATCGTGGCCGGGAACCGGGCCATGCTGTACCACGCCCCGACCGGCCAGGCCTGCTGGCCACGGGCCGCCATACTGCCCCCCGGGGGACCCGTCACGGCCGTTGCCGCTTGTGGTGATTTCCTGGCGCTGGCCCGGCGCACACCCATTACCACCGTGGCCTGGCTCGACGCCCACACCGGCCGTCGCAGCGGCTTGACGCACTTTCCCGCCCAGGACGGTCTGCTGTGGATGAAGGCCGGGCCAGCGGGGACGCTTTACCTTTCCGGACTGGCCGCAGCTCTGGCTTATGATCCCAGCGGCGCGGCGGCCCGCCCGCTGTGGGTGCGCCGC
>JAKCCC010000049.1 GCA_021838985.1 Planctomycetota bacterium | reverse complement strand
GGCGGATCAAGGACCGGGGGTGGATTCTCGGCCGGAAACCGGGCATTCCCCGCGGGCCAAAATCCTCGCGCGGCGCGAAGAAACACGGGCACTGTGATACGGATCATGATAGGCCGTCACACCCTTATCCGCCTTCTCATCCGTCACCCGCCCACCACCGGCGCCCGCCGAAGCACCCGGCCGCCCGGCTCAAACGGCCCAGTCCATTGGTGCCGGGGGCGCGAAGCTGGAGGTCACCGCGACCGGCTCGTGGCTTCTCATGGCCTCGTCTATGGCGCAGAGAATTTCGACCACGTGCGCCCCGTGCTCGCCCGTGGCGCGGTGGGGGCGCCCCTGGATAATCGATTCGGCCATTTCCGAAACCGCCCGCCCCCAATCGACAAAGAAGTCGGCGGGTTGCTTAACAAGGTCGACGGGGGTGTATGGCTTGCGGGGCTCAGCAAATTCCACGTTTGCCCTGAAATCGCACACGTCCGAAAGATACAGCGAGCCCCGGTTCCCATGGAATTCAACGAAGTCTTGCTCCAGAGTCCTCGCGTAACAGCTCATGGTCAACCGCACCACCGTTTCGCTACCCAGTTCCACCATGGCCACCACGATGTCCGGGGTGTCGATGTGCAGGGTGGCGCCGTCCTTGGTCCGACGCTCAGGCAGCAATGTCCTTCCGTAGGCAACCACGCGCCGCGCCGGGCCGAATATGGCGGTCAGATAGGACAGCGGATACGCGCCCATGTCGAAGAGCACCCCCACCTTGAAATACGAGGCGGGATCGGGGTGCCAGGATTCGATGATCCCCCAACAGGCGCCGGCGTACACCAGGCGCACGTTCCCCAATCGCCCCTCGCGGATGATCTTCCACGCCGTCTGCTGGGCTTCGCCCATATAGGTAAATGGCGCGCATCCAAGCCGCACCCCTTTCCGCTGCGCCAGCCCCACCAGGTCCCGGGCCTCCTGGTATCGCAGGGCCAGCGGTTTTTCGCTGTAGACGTGCTTGCCAGCCTCCAGGCAGCTGGTGATGACCTCCTTGTGGGCACGGTGGATCGTCAGGTTGATCACCAGCTCGACGGCCGGATCGCCCAGCAAGGCACTCAGGGAGGGGTAATACTTACAGGCGAATTTGGCAGCGCAGCCTTCGGCTCGCTCCGGCACCTGGTCTGTCACTCCGACGAGCTCAATTTGCGGACAGGCCAGCAGGTGCTGGGCGTAAGGCGCCGCGATGTTGCCACAGCCGATAATGCCCACCCCTACCCGCCTGCCTCCCGCGGTGGAACTCCGGGGTCCCTGCAGCCAATGCCGGAGCATCCCAAGACCGATTTTGCAATCGTCCGTCGGGTCGCTGTGTGCCGGCTCGTGTTCCACACTGTAATAGCCATCGTAGCCCAGGGCCTGCAGCGCCCGCACACAAGCCCCAACGGGGACGCAGCCGGAGCCGTAACGGCAGGATTCGTGCGCCCCCGGCGCCAGAACATCCTTCAAATGCACCAGCAAAATGTGCCGGCCCAGTTCCTTGATGGCCTGCACCGGGTCGCAACCCTGCGTGGCGTACCAGCCGGTATCCACCGCCGTGCCGATGGCGCCTCCCGCACCGTCGCCAATTTTCTTAAGCATCTCGGCGGCATTTTTTTGGAGATGATTCTCAATGGCCAGCTTCAGGTTGTACTTTTTGAGAAGCTCCACCACCGCCGCACGATCCGTCGCCAGCACCTCCGTGTCGCCGCCGAGGATTGGCGCCCCGACCCCCGCCGCCATGCGGCAGGCCGCCTCAAATTCCTGGAGCGTGGAGCCAAACACGCCCGCCAAGCTGGCAACCCGTAAGTTGTTTTCGCGCAGGAGGCGCGCCGCGATGGCTATATGTTCGGGTGTGGCCCAGGAGAGGTTTAGGTGCGCCCTCCACAGGTCGAGCGCCCCGAACCCCATGGCCCGCACCTTCGCCAGCAACTCGCCCAATCGCTCCGCGTAGGTGCCCACCGGCCGGTAGTAGTCGTTGGTCGCCTTAGCGCCCTGGTCCCAACCCTCGGTCATCTGGAACTCCACCTGGCGTGCCACGTAGTTGGCAGTCATGAACGATATTCGCTCCATGGTTCTTCTCCTTTATCAATAGAGCTGTTCAACATTCTCAAAGACCTTACGGATAGCTCGTCCGACGGCGCGGGCAACTTCGGTGGAATTCGGGGCCCGCAAAGGAACCGTCATACCGAAGTGGCCGTCGGTGTGCTTCTGCGCCACCGGGTAATGTGCCGTTTCGTAGTCAACCGGTGCTTCGCCGAGGCACCATGGACTGCCCTTCCCGAAGGCGTTCTTGGCCTGAAAAACGGTCATCGCGGGAAGGATGAACCGTTGCCACATTCCGACCGGGGCGCCCTCAGCACAGATGGCCGGTATGATTTTGTCGCGCAGTTTGGCGGGATGATCGTTCCAGCCGAGCGCGCCGGCGTCGATGCGGCAGGTAAAATTGTAATAGGTGTGGGCGTGGCCGGCCGGTTCCGTCGGCAGGATCAGCCCTTGGGTGCCCTGGAGCTCATCCCGGAGCGCCTCGGCGTTCTCGCGCTGGGTTTCAATGAAACTGCTCAGCCGCGTGAGCTGCGCCCGGCCGAAGGCGGCGGTGAGGTCGTTGTTGCGGTACATCCAGCCCAGGGCGTAGGCGTGGTAGTCGCGTGACTGTGAGGGGGTGCGCGTTTCGCCGAAAGACCAGAGGACGCGGGCCTTATCCCGCAGCTCCTCATTGTCCGTGACGAACATGCCGCCTTCACCGGAACAGAGGCACTTGTTCTGGTTAAAGCTGAACGCCGCGCAATCGCCCCAAGTGCCGACCTTTTTTCCGCGGAAAGTCGCGCCGTGGGCCTGGCAGGCGTCCTCAATGACCTTGAGGTTATGCCTGCGGGCGATGGCCAGGACGGCGTCCATGTCCACGGCCAGACCGTGCAGGTGCACGGCGATGATCGCCTTGGTGCGCGGGGTGATGGCCGCTTCGATTTTCGCTACGTCCATGTTGATCGTGTCGAAGTCGATGTCCACGAAGACCGGGATGGCGTTGTGGTGCAGGATGCAGGTGGCCGAACTGGACCACGAATAGGCGGTCACGAGCACCTCGTCCCCGGCGCCGCAACCGCAGGCGGCCACGGCCATGTGCAGGGCGGCGGTGCCGGAGTTGGTGGTGATGGCGAAGCGGTTGCCGTTCCAGGCGGCGAATTCCTCCTCGAAGGCCTGGCAGTTGGGACCAAACGCGTGATTTTCGCCCTCCAGCGATTTCAGAACCATGGCCCGATCCACATCGGATATCGGCGGCCATTTTTTAACGGTACCGTCCGGGATGGCTTTTGGGCCGCCGCACGCGGCGAGTTTTTCCGTGGTCAACATAGCGTAAACTCCTGTGAAAGCGTTCCTCCGCCTGCGGCGCAAAACCGCCGCCGGCTGGTTCGCGGCCCGGCGCTCCCGACAGCCATCGGGACCGGGCTGCCCGAAAAAATTGTCTGGCCCCGGCACCTGTGGCACCGGCGTCCGGGCGCCCCCGGGTCATCGTTCCCACAGCCGCGAAATCATTTCCACGGTCTTCTCGACCAGAATCCGTCCCCCCTCCGGCCCCACCTGGCAACTTAGGGCTGTTGCGCCGTAACTGCCACCCGCAACGGCCCTTTCCGTCGGCAGATATCGCGCATGGTCCCCCGTAAGCTGGACCAGGAAGGTATGGATGGCGCAGCTGCGGGCCTTTATTCGCACGCCGAAGTCGAGGAAAAGCTCGAACGGATTCGTCGCGATAGCGACCTCGCCGAGCCGGATGGCGTGCAACTCGACGGGCAGGTCCGGCTGGGTTCGGGCCAGTTCCTGGCGCTCCAACGCCCAGCGGCGCCATACGCGAAACGCATGCCTGCGGGAGGCCTCGACCGGATCTTCCGGCCCAGGCCCGTCGTCCGGCGGGGCGTCCTTGCGATATTCCCGCTCAATCTCATTTTCGCCCGCTTTGTATCGCGGCAAGCCAATCACCTCCACCGCATGGCGGAGAACCGGCTGATCTACGGCGATGTTCCGCGCCGTCGGAAGGGCCTCCTCGACGGTACCCGCGATTTTTCGCGCAACAAATTCGCGTTCGGACAGTCCAAGGCGCTGGCGCATGTAAGCCTCCTCACGCCCGTTCAGGAGCGGCTGTGGGCACTGGTCACCCGCCGGGGCGCAGGTGGGCAGGACGCTTAGTTTGTCGCCATGTTTTCCGCGAAGTTCCGCCCGCACCTCGTGCCAGAAGTCGGCGGATATATATTCCTCACCCTGCGCAATCTGGGCTGGGCAGGCGAGGTTGAGCGCCACCCCGGTAAGCTGCTTCCTCGCGTCGTAGGTGAACAGCATGCTCAGGCTGTGATCCTCGCCGCCCTCCAAGGACATGAAATCGGGCCTGTCCGCACGGCCAAACAACTCGACGTGGCCGTCTTGGTAGAGCGCTCTGCGGTTGTGGCCAACCACCGCCTGTCCAAAAGCCCAAGCCACGCTACCCTCGCGCCGACTGTTCCACGCCGCCGCAACGCATGCGGTCAGTTTCTCCGCCAGAAAATCCGCGTATTCCATGGACGACATGACATCGCCCGGAAGGGGGGGGTACCAGTGCGCCTCGGTGTGGGGCGCCGTGTGGGTATGCGTGGCGCTTAAAAAGAGCTTTCTCACATCAAAGCCCGGAAGTTGCTTGCCGACGAGGGAACGCAGGCGATCCTGGAACTTCGCGGTGACCACGGCCACGTCCACGCTGAGCATCAGGGCGCAATCCCGGCCGCCCCGACCGTCCGCGCTGTCAAGCGCCAGGGCGGTGGCCGTGATTGGGTCGTGCACCCTGTCCGTGACCCGGGTTCGAAAGAGGCCCATGAGGTTCACCTTGCGGCCATAGGGCGTGATGTCCACGGATGCCCACCCGATAAGCACGGCTCTAGCCTCCATATTCAACCGGCCGAAACGGCCGGCGGCCCACCGCCGGCGCATTGCCGGGCGTTACGGCGGTCTCGGCGACGGGCCAAGGCGCCTCAATAAGCCGCCGGCAGTACCAGAAAACGCCAAACACCAGGGCCGTTGCGCCGGCGAAGCAGATGGTGTAACGGTTCCAGAGCAGCGGCCCGGTGTACACGTGGGCGGCCCCCAGGGCGTTCAGCAGCAGCCCCCAGGCGAGGGGCGAACCGGCCGCCGCCAAGCTGGTCACAAGGCCAAATAACGCAAAAAAATGATTGCGGCCCATGGCCGGTATGACCGCCGCTTGCAGCCGCAGATTGGCCACTGTGGCGTGAACCCCGGCGATCCCCGAAAACAGATACAGGGCGCCGACCAGCGGGGGGGAACAGGGGACGATCCGCCCGGCGACCATACACCAACCCGCGCACGCCAGCGCCATCACCAGGACCGCCGAGCGGATTATCAGGCGGGCGGGAAGGCGGTCCATCAGCAGGCCAGACCACAGCAACGACAGCAGACCCCCGACCACGCCCAGGGCGGAAAGCACAACCACCGAGCTTTCGCCGAAGCCCTCCACCCCGCGCAGAAAGGCCACCGTGAATACGCCCAACCCTCCCAACACCAGTGTGAACAGCATATTGAAGATGCAAAGGCGTTGAAACGGCGCGAAGCGGGTCATGGCCAGCCAGGGTACGCGGACGCCCGCGCGTCGCCGTGCCTGGGGTGCGGACGGGTCGGGGGCGCTGGCCAGGAAAAGCACCGCGACGGCCCCGCCGACGGCGCTAAGCAGCAGGGTCAGCGAAAATTGTCCAACCCCCGGCCGTCCGAGCAGCAGTAGCGCGGCCATACCCAGCGCAACCAAGCCGCCGAACATGGCGAAGATCTGTTGTTGGGAGAAAAAGCGTCCCCGCGCGGCGTGGGGAATGAGCTCCATTTGCCAGGGCATCCAGGCCCCGCTCGCCAAGCCGGTAAAGAGATTGAACAGCACGAGACAAACTAAGATCGCCGCCAGGCGGCTGCTGCTCGACGCCAGCCACAATGGCGCGCTGGCGAGCACAAACAGCATCGCCGTCCGCGCCCCCCATCCCAGCACCATCGCCCGGCGGTACCCGAGGCGCGGCAGCAGATGGGCGCCGGGAACCTGCAAAGGAGCCAACAGCGGCTGTAGAGCGCCGAGCAGACCAAGGAGCGCGTCGTCGGCCCCCAGCTTCTGGGCGTAAAGAATCACGGGCGCCCCGAGGGCGATCTGCCACGAGACCGCGTTGAAAAGGCTGAACCAATTCATGTTCACCGAACCGCGGGGAAGCCCGGCGCCCGACAGGGTCCCAAACAGCCGCACTATGGCATGGCCGACACGCGCCGCCGAGGTCGGCCCCGAACCGGCGACCGCTTGGCGGGCGGGCGTGGGGCTCCCCTCCCGCCGCTGGCCCAGGGCGGAGGAATTCCCCATGCCCAACCCCCGGCGTCCCAAGCTGGCCCGCTGCCTCGGATCGTAAAACCGCCCCATGGATGGCGCCCAATCTTTCATTTTTCCACGCTCCGCCGCGAGCCCGCGGTGGTCCCACCCCGGCAACACTCGCCCGCCCAACCCCGGCCGGGGAGTTTGTACTGCCCGCGATACGGTCTCAGCGGTGTCATTAATGCCGTTTCCATCGAAAGAGCTTCGCGCCCATGAGATACGCCCCCGAAACGGCCATTTGCATAGCCCGGGGGCGGGAGCGACGGGGCCAGTCGCCCCGTAGCGCCCCAACCCCGCGCCGCAGTTTAGTCGCCATCGGCGACCTTGGGGCTACGATTATTTTCCCGCCGCGCTGGGGCCCTACGGGCGCAAATCGCTCCGCCGTGCGAAACTCTTTCCCGGGAAAGGGCACCAGGCGCGGAGGCTGGATTTTCTTTTAATCTGCTCGTCGGTCATTGCCCACTGGTCACCGTTTATTGGGCGTAGCCCGGCCACCGGGGGGGGACGTCGCCGCAGGTATCACACGGAATACATGCGTTTCAAACGGTTCGTACCGTACCGAAAAGGTCTCTACGGGCGGATGGAATTTCCGCGGCGGCCAGTGGTCGAACATGGTCGCCACCTCGCGCAAGGGCTTGGGAAACGTGTAGTTTACGCGCAGCACGGCATCGTCGATGTTTACCGTCAGCAGCACGTAGCCCCCACGCGGATCCGGTTTGAGCATGCAGCGAATGGGCGCGACGGTGCGCGAACGGCCGCTGATCGCGACTTTGTAGTCCACCTCCGGCCCCACCGTCGGCGACAGGATCACCGGCGCCAACCTGGCCAACTCACGGTTAATGACGGTGGCAGCGCCCCAGAGTGCCCGTGACTGCACCAGCTGCATGGGCGTAGCGGGCGTGGGCTTGGTCCCGCCCATATCGACCTGGGGGTCCGGGGACATGCCGACGAGCGACACGTCGCGTGAAATAAAGCTGTCCCAGATGAAGTAAGTGATGCCCGTGGCCCCCGAGATGATCCCCGCATAGACCTCTGCCCTGAGCTGCGTGGGGGTGGCGAAGCGAAGCGCGAATCCGTTCCCGCGCGGGTGGACCTGCTCAAGGGCCCCAACGATCAGCCACGCCGGCTTACGCTCGTGACTTGAGCGTACCTCCAGCGAGACCATCTGCGGAATCCCGTTGGGCTCCTCGCCGAGCGATGGGGCCTGGTTCGGGTAGACGTCATCGGAGCATATGTCACCTGCGTTGTTCCATTTAATCCACCAATCCTTGGTGGCTTGCGGCACGACGTCGGCGCCGTCGTTGACGAACACCACCAGGTTCGGATCGATGCTCTGAGCCATTTTCTTATAGTCCATAAAGGCCCGGAAGATCCTCGCCATGTCCACACCGGGCGCACCGAGTTGCCCGATCGGCTCATCCATCCAGACGTCGCCCAGAAGATTTGGGCTGTTCCTGATCAGCCTAAGGACCTTGGGGCTTTTTGGCCCATCCAGGATGACCTGAAGCCCGAACCGTGCCGCGGCCTTGACGGCCGGGATTGTCGGTACGTACCACACCCAGACCGTGTTAAAGCCCGCGCGCTTCAACACGGACCAGTCGTATCTGTGGCCGTAGTACGCCTTATCCGGCAGCGGCACGCCCCACATGCCCACCGGAAGAAAGGAACGCTTTGGGTCATATTTCATGAGCACCTGGCCGTGCTTGGTCAGCTGCGGAACCCCCCGGCGATAGATGGTCTGTACCGCGCTTAGATTCCGCCGCTGCTCGAAGGACGTACCCGGCCTGTTGCCGCCTCGCGCCGCGCCGGTAAAAATGGCCGCGATGGCTAACGCCAGCGCGGGAATCAGCAAACCGCCAGCACGCGACGGTTGGAACCACATCTTCATTGTCTTCATGGCATCCTTTCTTTCCTGTAGAGCCCAAGCCCCGTGGAGCCGACGCTCCCGCCGGCTGGTCGTCGGCCGATGAGGGCATTGGCACTACTACGCCGCGGCCGATCGTTGTAGAGGCGACGCCCCTCTCGCCCCGCGGCCAGGCTAGCCGGCGCCACCTTGACAATTTCGTCGCCGCGGCAGCCCGCTGCCAATCACCCAGGGGCCATCACGGCGCCCCGGGGCCAACGGCTTCCGCCCCGGCACGCCGCGCTCCCCGCGCAGACGCCCGCCCCGCCAGCCCGCGGGCCGGAAGCGCCACGGCTACTGCCACGCATGGCCCGCCCTGCAGTAGGCGGGGTTGACCGTTCGCACCGGCGTCATACAGGTGTCAAATGGAGCGCTCCGCGACAATATTTCCGGGCCCATAAAGTTCGGCCACGAGTAGCTGGTCGATCCAACCTGGCTTGCATCCGTGGTGCCATTCACTACGCCGGTGGCGGTGGTGTAGGTGAAAATGTTGTCACCATTTTCGCCCACGTAGGGTGAGGTTTCCCAAGTAACGTGGTCATCACCGAAACCCACATTCTGCCCGTCCCCGGCGTGGTTGCCGGAATTGTAAATATACGGCCCATAGGTGTTGGCCGTCGGCAAAGTGGTGGTGATCCGCTGGTACACGCCCCCACCTGGACCGTCGCCGAAGGCGTTGGTGGAGTCCCCATCTCCCGGCGCCATATCGCTGACCAGCGGAACTTGGCTGTTGGCGCCGTTGGTGGTCCACCAGAGGCCGGGCGGGCCCATCGGATCATTGGTGCTCGGTACAGCCGAAGGGAACGGGTAGGCGATTGAGTAGCTCAGGCCCTGCCCGTTGCTGTTTGTCGGCCCATTCGCCCCATCCGTCATGCACCCGAGGTACTCCTGGTAGGTGGGCAGCGTGGAGCCGGCGACCATGGAGGACTCGAGCGACGGCCCTTGGGCGACGGGGTCCGACGGGCAGATGAAGCTCGCCGGCGTC
>JAKCCC010000048.1 GCA_021838985.1 Planctomycetota bacterium | reverse complement strand
GCGCCGCGTTCACCCTGATCGAGCTGCTGGTAGTGATATCGATAATAGCTATTCTTATATCTATATTACTACCTGCGTTAGCGAAAGCCCGGGAACTGGCCAACCGCGCCGTCTGCATGGCCAACATCCGCGGGATCATCCAGTCGATGACTATCTACGCCCAATCCAACAACGGTTCGTTCCCGGAGGTACCCGGTGGGGCCGCCGGGGGCGGGAACCCGAATTTCGCCAATCCGCCGCTGGTCGCGTACGGCAGTAATAAAACCGCCTTCACCCTCCCCGCTGTCGGTAGTTCGATTGTCGTGCAGGGATTCTATTCCGGCGCTCAACCGTACACGGGCACTCAGTCGGCTTGGGACGATCCAACGGCCGCTCTGTGGGTGCTGGTGCTTCAGGGCTACACCACGCCGGCGAGCTTCTTCTGCCCCTCCGATGCCATAGGCTCCGCGCCGTCGATTGAATCGTTGAGCATTGGCGGCACCCTCTACTACTTCGGCAATTTTGGGAGCATGTCACCAACCACCTACAATACCATGACCGGTGCCTACAACAATCAGGGTGGGGGGCTGAGCTATTCCTTCGACTTCCCGTGGCCGAGCGTGAGCGGCGGTATCGCCCCATTCTCTGGCGCTTGGTGGAATACCAATAACGCCACTACCCAAGTCCCCTTGGTTAGCGATATGGCTCCGATGGGGGGCACTACACCGGACAACGGTGATGGGCCGGGCGAGGGGGTATACCAGCGCATCACCACAACGCTGCCGACCGCGAATACTTATGGCCCGTACATTTACAACTCCGGCAACCATGCCGGTGACGGCCAAAATGTAGGCTTCGGCGATGATCACGTAACCTGGGAAATCTCACCCTACGTGGGCCAAAACGGCGACAACATTTTCACCTACACCACCGCCACGGGCGTGGTTAATGGAACCACAGATACGAATCAGGTGGCGCTTACGGCGGGGTTCTGGGCTCCAGCGCCTTTGATTCTGACGCTGGCCGCCCCGTTCGATACCTGTATGGTGCCGGTGCGCACAGTGAACCCCGCCACGGCAGCCAAGGCCGTGGCGCCCGGTGTGGCGTGGTGACGGAGCCTACGGAACGACGCCTGCAACTCGTTAACGTTAAGCAAAGGGCACATAACACATCATCAGCTGCCCGGTTTCAGTGTGCCGGGACCTAACCAACGCTGGTCTGTGTAAGGTGTGGGTGTGTTTCTGGAGTGGGAAGTTTGAGGAAAGGAGTCTGGAAGTGATTGGTGTTGGCAGACCTGGGAGATTGGGGGCGGCGGTGGGTGGCTGTTTTGTGCTGGCGCTTGGTGCGGCCAGCGTTATTTCGCCGTCAGCCTGGGCCGTGACGACCTCCCGATACTCCGTGCCCATATTGTGTCTTCCGTTCATGAAAGCCCCGCCTATCACGGGGCCGATGCGACCCGAACAATGGGCAGGGGCCGACGCGATGGTGGGGTTTTGCGCCAACAATCCCGGCCCTAATTTAATGCCACAGCCGGCGCGCTTCTGGGTAGGCGGGGACACCCGGCATTTGTTTGTAGCGGTGGTCAGCGACACGCCGCCCGGGGATAAAGTTATAGCGCGGGCGGTTCCCGTTGCTGGGGGCAACGCACGGGGTGTGTACAAAGACGACGCCGTAGAAATTTGGGTCGATCCTTCACCGGACAACGCACGGGGGCTGATTTACCAAACACTCATCAACGCCAAGGCGGCGACTGAGCAGTACACCTACGGCAAGGGGGGCGCCAACCCTGGGGCATGGCGCGGGCGCTGGCGCGTTAGCAGCAAGATTGCCGACAACCGCTGGCTACTGGAGGCGGCGATTCCCTGGAGCGATTTCGGCCTTAAGAACGTGGAGGGTAAACAAATCGGTGTCCGCATATGCCGTGATTGGCAGCAGATTCCGAAGGGCGGAAGTTCAAGCGGTTGGTCGCCACTCGGCGGCGCCTACGAGAATAGTGCGACTATGCCATGCGTCACATTTAGTGCCGCGGCCCCGGTGGTACAGTTGCTGCAACTGCAGGACGGACCAAATGAGCCAGCGTCCCTAAGGCTTTCCATACGCAACCCGTATCCTACTTCATTGCGGGTGCGTGTTTCCATGCGCGTGGCGCCGCAGTCGTCGATGCCGGTGGCAAGAAACGAGGTGCTGACGCTGGCGCCGCATTCCACCAAGATCATCCAAATGCACGCGCCGAGCGAGCCGCACGAGTGGCTCAATACCTGCGTCCTCGTGTCCTCCGCGAACCGTAAGACCGTGTTCTACCGCCGCGACTTCCGGTGGCAGACGAGCCGCCCGGTGCAGCTTTGGTTGCTTCACAAGCAGGCGGCCAAGCGCTATACCAAATTCATGTATTTTCCATCGCTCAACGTGATGCAAGTGCGGGTGAACTTGAGCGGCCTGGCCGATGCCGCCCACGTGCGCGCCGTGCGGCTTCAAGTGCGGAATCGGAAGACCGGCCGGACCGTCGCGGCCACGATCATGCCACCGCTGGTGGGCGGTGTGACGCGGCTTGGGGAGTGGAGAATCCCGCCGCTGGACGGTAAGTACGACCTTGTGGCGCGATTTGGAGGCATACACGCCGCGCCGGAGATTCTACCCTTCGTACGTTATCATTTCCCATGGGAACACAACCGGCTTGGCAAGGCCAACATTATCGCACCACCATTTACGCCGATACGAGTGCAGGGCGATATCGTCAGCGTTATCGGGCGGCGACAGGCGATGAACGGCTTAGGACTGTGGGACCAGGTGTGGGCGTTGGACAAGCCCCTTCTGTCCGGGCCGATTCGGCTCGTGGTGCGCGCCGGCGGCCACCGGTACCTCGGGCACGGGCGGCTGCGATTCGTGGAGGTCAAGCCGACGCGGGTGGTGACCGTGGCCCACTGGTCGGCCGGTCCGCTGACGGGATCCACCCGCAGTGTGTGGGATTACGACGGCGCGATGAAAAGTACGTTGACCCTCGCGCCCACCACGCGACGGCTTGACTCGGTGGCGTTGGTGATTCCCTTACACGATCGTCGAGCGCGGCTGTTTCATGCCTGTACCGATGATCTTCGCGTCAACTACGCCGGCCAGGCGCCGTCGGGACTGGGCGAGATATGGAAAAGCAGCGAGGCACCGCATCGGGATATTATCGGCTCGTACGTGCCGTATATTTGGCTGGGCGGCACGAGGCGCGGCTTGGCGGTGTTTGGCGACAACGATCGCGGATGGGTGGACTACCAGGCCAAAACACCCTGCCAGGAACTGGTGCGCCAAGCCAATGGGACCCTCCAACTGCGCTTCAATGTGGTGGCGAAACCGGTGCAGCTTACTGCGCCTCACCCCATCGTCCTGGGCTTCCAGGCGACACCGATCAAACCGATGCCCCGGGGCTGGCGGCGTTGGACGCTCGAGCACTACGTGCGCGGCTGTTACAACATTATGATTGACGGCTCCGGCTACGGTTACGGCGCTCTTTCGGGAGGCAATGATTTCTATCCCCGACGGCATGATTACAGCATCTACCGGGAGCTGGCACGCACGCGCCAAACCCGCAAGGTGCCGTGGGACTTCATCAAGAAATGGCTCGCCGGATACCCACCGGATCCCCTGAACCCCAATGATGTAAAGAATTGGGGCGTTTCCGTGCGGTCCTTCTTCAGTCAAATGACTTACCAGCCACAGGTTGTGGGGGTCTACACCAACCCCTCGGGGATGCGCTTGGATACCCGGGAGGCCCGGACCTACCTCGATGAGTGGAGCCGGCGCGCTTATCCTACACGCCAGCACTACTTCGGCGAAAGCGTAGACTACGGCGCCACCCCGTGCAAGAGCTACCGGGACATGGCGCTTTGGTATTACAACAAGATGCTTACGACCTTCTGCGACAGTATCTATTGGGATGACATGTTTCTCAAGTCGGTTTTCCACACCGTCGGAGCGGACGGATACAGGCTGCCGAATGGGCAACTGCAACCTGGCGGCCAGCTTTGGGCGGAGCGGGCATTGGTACGCCGCACTGCCATATTGGACGCCCAGTTACACAAGCCCAATCGCAACATCGTGCATATGACCAATACCGCTATCGCTCCCATCCTGGCATTCGCGCGCCTGGATTTGGACTTGGAGATGAAGGAGAACCTGGCCGATTTCCAGGACCGTTTCAGCCGCGCCTTCCTCCAAACGGAGAGTATCGGACGGCAGTTTGGCAATGTGCCGCTGGTCCTGGCCCACATTGAGGGGGGGACCCACGACAGGCGGGTGTGGGTCAGGCGAACTTACGCCGGTGTTTGCTTGACCTTCGAGCTAAAGCCTTGGTTTCCCTACACGCCCGCCTATTGGCACAACTTCCGCCGTATGATCCAGTTCGGTTATGGAACGCCGCATGTGCGCGTCTGGAACTACTGGGATCATGGTTACCCATTGAAAGTGTTGGGCGTTCCAACATCCTCCGTTCTGTTGAGCAAGCCGGGGCAAGCGTTGATCGTGGTATGCGATTGGCACCATGGCGGCGTGGCCCGACTGCGGCTGCTGCGGCAGCCGCTGCGTTTGCCGAGTCAACTTAAGGCCCGGGACCTGGAGACCAACAAAGCAGTTAAAGTCGCAAGCGGAATGATTTTGCTTCCGTTAAAGAAGAATGATTTCAGGGTGTTGCTGGTGCATTAACGCGGTGGAGCGGCAGGCGACCAGGAACACGGGGCGAGCATGAAATGATTCGTTTGGCGGTCATCGGAATGGGCGGGCGGGGCAGCGATCTGACGGCCAAATTGGCCAGGATCGATCCGGAGTTAACTGTCGGCGCGGTGGTAGATCCCGATCCCGCAGGGGTTCGCCTGCGCCTGGCACGGCTGGGTTTGGACGGCCCACGTTGGCAGTTGCAGGAAAGCCAGTTCATTTCGCTGGAGAATTTGGTGGAGCGGCCCGCCAGCTTTGATGGCATCCTGATCGCCACCCGCGACCGTTTGCACACGCCGCAAGCCTGCGCGGTGGCCAAAACCGGCCTGCCGGTATTGCTCGAAAAACCCGTAGCGATCAACCGGGAGCAGTTGGATTCGCTGGCCGAAACGTTCGCCGGACGTATGGACAGTGTGGTCGTGCCTTTTCCCCTGCGCGAAACGCCGCTGTTTAAGCGCGTCTGTGAAATCGTTCGCTCGGGCGTCCTGGGAATCATCAACCATGTGCAGGCTGTCAACTTCATTTCCTACGGTGGAACCTATTTCGGCAACTGGTACCGTGATTACGATTTGTGCGACGGCCTGTGGATCACCAAGACCACGCACGATTTCGACTACCTGAATCAGCTCCTTGGCGTCCGCCCCCGCACGATCGCCGCCATGGAGACGCGGCGCGTTTACGGCGGCGACAAACCGGCGGATCTGCGCTGTTCGGCGTGCGCTATCACGGCCACGTGCCCGGAAAGCCCCCAGGCCATGCTGCGGCGCGGTGATTCCGGCGGAGTCTTCCGCGGCGATGCTGGCCAAGTGGGTTCCCTCCGCCCCGGGGCGCCCTCTCCACCGGCGGTTCGCTACAGCGATCTAGGTCCCGATGACCATTGGTGCATGTTCAGCTCCATTTCCAACCGGCATCACGATGCGGCGTCGTGCCTGATTTCCTACGAAAACGGCGTGCTGGTGTCGTACAGCCAGAATTGCGTTTCGCGGCGGTCCGCCGGATCCCGGGGGGCCAGGATTACCGGTTACCTGGCAACCCTGGAGTTCGACTGGAATCGCAATTCCTTGACCCTGATTGAACATCACGGCCGCCAGGTCACCACCGAAAATATTGATGCGCCAGAGGATGGGCATGGCGGCGGCGACGAGTTGCTCCTGCGGAACTTCCTGGCGGTGATCCGCGGCCGGGAGAAATCGAGATCGCCCCTGGATGATGCCATCCTCAGCGTCGCTATGAGTTTAGCTGCCCGTGAAAGTTGTCGGTCGGGTCGTAGCGAGACGGTTGACGTCCCGCCGGAAATGAATCGAACTCGTGTCGCTCGGGTGAACTTTAGCGTGGAAAGAACGCCGCAATCGCGCTGAGCCTAGGAGTTCCGTTTCGATGGCAACCACGAGGCCCCGGAGTAAAAAATTGGCGGACCGAGCACTGGCTCCAGCCCAGGCATTGTGGCGGCTTTATCCGCCTGGCGAATCGCCCTATCGGTTCCAGGCGAAGAGCGCTGCGGACGCCGTCCACTGGCAAGATCGCACCCGCAAGGCCCTGCACCGCCTCCTCATGCCGCCACGGCTGCGGCCGGCGCCCTTGGCCCTGCGCCGCCTGGAATCGCCCGATCGCGATGACTTCGTGCGCGAAAAGCTTCTACTGCGCACGAGGCGCGACAGCCTGATGCCGGTCTATTTGCTGCTGCCCAAGCGTGCGCCGCGTCCGTTACCAGTGGTGACCGCATTTCGCGGCCACGGTTATGGCGTAAAAGATATCGTCGGGCTCCGGAAGGATGGAACGGAGCGGAAAACGCCCGACGGCTATCACCAGGACTTCGCGTCAGCCCTTCGCCGGCGTGGTATTGCCGTGGCAGCACCGGGGATTTCGTGTTTCGGCGAGCGGCAGGCGCAGTTTCACGACCTGGAAACCATCCGTGGCGCCGTGGCGCCGACCACCTGTACGCGCAACGCGATGCTGGCTTTTCATCTGGGAGGCTCAGTCGTAGGGTTGCGGGTGTACGACGCCTGGCGGCTGGTGGACTATCTGCAAACGCGCCGCGATCTGGACACTGGGCGCTTGGGCACCATGGGTATTTCCGGTGGCGGCATGCATGCGTTCTTTTCCGCCTGTCTGGACACGCGAATCCGCGTGGCCGTGATCAGCGGTTATTTCTGCCATTGGCGCCGCAGCATCTTGGCGATATCGCATTGCGCGTATAATTTCGTGCCGGGACTACACCAGCTCGGAGAGGTCGACGACCTAACCGGACTGATCTCGCCCCGTCCTTTGTTTGTGGAGGCCGGTACGCGCGATCCGATCTTTCCCATCGCGGGGGGCAAACAAGCGGTGCAAAATGCGCGTCGCATTCATGCCGCTTGGGGCGTACCGGAGAACCTGCAGACGGAGTTTTTCGAGGGGCGGCACCAAATCCATGGCGGGCGATCCTACTCGTTCCTGATGCATCATTTGGCCCCCAAACTGCCGAGAAAAGAGAACAAGAAGTAACTGCTATGCGGATTCTACTGACAGGAGCATGCGGCTTGCTTGGCCGCGCCGTGCGACGTTGCTGTGACGGGGCGCATGAGTTGGTGCTGTTCGACACGGCGGAGGCCGTGGTCGAAGCGGGGGGTATCCGAGGCACGGTGACTGATCCCGAGGCGGTGATGCGTGCGGCTAAAGGCTGTGACGGCATTATCCATACCGCCGCAATGCATGGCGGATCTTATGGCCAAGCACCCAACGCCGAATTCCTGAAAGTTAATGTGCTGGGGGCGGAAAATCTGTTTCAGGCGGCGCTCAAACATGGTATTCGCCGGCTGGTATTGTCCAGCACCATGGAGACGCAGATCGGCAAGGATTGGGGGGCTTATGGGAACGCCATTCTGGACGAGTCACTCCCACCGCGTCCTGATTGGATTTATCCCGTCAGCAAAGTCATGGTTGAGCAACTCAGTGGGTTCTATGCCGTTCATCGCGGCCTTGAGGTCGTAAATCTTCGCTACCAGGGCATCCTCGAGAAGCTACCGACAGGTGGGTACTCAGAGTTCGGGCTGCTGGCCAGAATTATCGTGGCGGCCGATGCGGCCCAGGCCAATCTTTTGGCGCTCACGCGGCCTGGGCTGTGCAACGAAGTGTTCAACATCGGGCCCGACACGCCGCTGGCTCAGCAGGACTGCAATGAAGCGATACAAGGCAAGGACTTGTGGACTATTTTGGAGCGCCACTGGCCGGGCAGTGGCGACTTCTTGCGTGCCCGCGGCCTGAAACCCGAGGCGCGGTTCTTCTGGCCGGTCACGCGAATCGATAAAGCCAAGCTGATGCTTGGCTGGCAGCCCCAAACAACCTTCGAAAAATTCCTGAGACAGCTTGGTTGGCCGGGGAAATAAGTCTATGAAGAAAACTCTCGCTAAGCTTAAGTCGCAACAGCATGTCACCATCGTAGCCTTCGGAGATTCCATTACCGAGGATACCTTTCATACGCGGGGCCACATGAACTGGGTGGGGCTGTTGCGAGAGGCGATCTTCGAGACCTACGGTGCCGGAGTATGCACGATGATTAACTCCGGGAAATGTGCGTCCTCTTTTCGCGAAGGGTTGACCAGGATCCAGAGGGATGTTTTGCGATTCCAACCCGATCTGGTCATTCTGGCGTTGGGGATGAACGACGCCGGCGGTGGATTGAACGGTCTCGACGCTTTCAAAAACAACGTGCGCCAAACCATTTATCTGATACAGGAAAACTGCGGCAGCGAAATTCTAATAAGAACCCCTAATCCGGTGGTTACCGCGCCCGGTCCACCCGGCGTTCCGGAACAGGGTCAGTTGGGTAGGGCCTGGGAAAGCCCACCGCATCGGCTGAAGGTCTATGCACAGGCCTTGGTGTCTCTGGCCAAAGAGCTGGGGATATCCTGTGTTGATCATTACACGCTTTGGACAGAGGCGGCGTTCTCTGTAAAGCATCCGGTAGCGGATCCCAACGGTCCGTGGCAGCGTATGGGGGATGCGATCCATCCTGGGGCGTTGGGGCACCGTGTTGTTTTCAGTGAATTAGCACCTTTATTTGAAGTTCGGGCGCGGTTTCCGTGGGAAGTATAAAAAAAGACGACGTCAAGCATCCCTCTGATCATGACCGATCTGGCGTTTCGAGGGGTAGGTGCGGCGGTGTTCGTCGCCAAGCATTCGGTGTTGGAAGCTAAATCTTGGGGCCAGGGTGATGAAAATTGTCAGCGTGCAAGGTTATGAAGTGGTTGTGCCCGTGCGACCGGGTGCGGTTGACAGTGCCGACTGGACCGTGTCCGCCCAGGCCAAGCCTTGGTCGGAGTGGCCGATCGTACTGGTCGAATTGCGCTTCAGTGATGGACTGACGGGTTTAGGCGAGGTTGGCCGAGGGCATTCGCTCAAGGAGATTGAGGCGGATTTGCGGGCCTTGGTGGGCTTTGAACCGCGGGGTCTGGACTTGTCCGCCCTGCCGCTTGAGCGGTCTCAGCCGTTGGGGCTTGTCTTGGAAAAGCACATGCCAGACCCGACATGGGTGACCACCTCGCCCATCGCCGGTGCGGTGGAGATGGCCCTGCTGGATTGGGCCGGCAAACGGCTCGGCTGTCGTGCCGTGGACCTGCTGGGCGGCGTGGTGCGCCAGCGAGTAACGGTGGACTACTGGTGCGGCCG
>JAKCCC010000047.1 GCA_021838985.1 Planctomycetota bacterium | reverse complement strand
CGACGGATAATCGCCTGGTTCGTTGGACCCCACTATGGGAACGTGCTGCTCCCGCAAAGCCGTCAGCCAATCCAGGCCTATCGGCTCATCCAGCACTGCCACGCCGCTAAGCTGACGGTGATCGAGCGCTTCTAAAAATTCCAAGCAGGTAAGTTTTTCCTGGGGCGGGGCGGACATGGCAACGCGGCCGACATACAGCCGCGTCGCAAAACCCGCTTCCTGAAAGAAACGCACCAGTTGTTGCGGCACATACCGGTAGAAATAGGAGGCATGCGGATCGGCCAGGTCCCGCTCGCACAACACGGCTACGTGGCGGTCCTCATCGGAACGGGGCTGCGATCGACGTGTCGGAATCGGATCACTGACGAAAGTGCCGCTGCCGACCCGCCGCGCAATCAGCCCTTCTTCCGCCAAGATGCCTAAACCCTCGCGAACCGTCTGGTAGCTCACTGCAAAGCGTTTCGCCAAGTCGGTCACGGAAGCAATCCGCTGGCCGGGTTTAAATTCCGCGATAATTTCCCGGCGCAAGATATCGGCGATTTGATGCGAAAGGTTACGTTTTCTCTCTAACCTTGGTGTCATCGCTTCCAGCCAATCTAATTTTTCAGAGGATAAGCACACTCCTGGTTAAAGTCAATAGTCAACTAATGCACTACTATAATACGCTCGAACGTCGCCTGTCAAGTCCCCCAGTTTAACGCTTTCACCTCAACCAGCAGACCGCTTGGGCGACACGCATACTGGCCGTTCACGGAGATACATTCCGGTGTTTGGCGGATGGGTATACCTGCTGCGGGTCCACCACCGGTGACGCCGCAAATTCCAGCACCGCCGCCGCAGGATTTTCGGCGGACCAGCGCAGGCGGCGATAAAAACAAGACCGATAACCGTTATGGCACGCGGCCCCCTTTTGCCGCACTTTCAGCACGATGGCATCCTGATCGCAATCGATCCATATCTCCCGAACCTCCTGCTCATGGCCGCTTTCTTCGCCTTTCACCCAAAATTTTTGCCGCGACCGGCTCCAATAGGTCGCCCGGCGGGTGGCGATGGTTCGGTCGAGCGCGGCGCGATTCATATGCGCCACCATCAGCACGGCCTCGGTATCCGCATCGACAGCAACCACCGTGAAAAGCCCCTGGGCATCTGTTTTCAACGCCAGAGCCGTTCCCAATTCACGCGCAGAATCATCGGACATTTCCAACTCCCGGCAGCACAGCCAATAAGCGCCATTTTAGTGATAGTCTTCATTCTTGTCTTGCCGCTGGCGTGCAATTGCCCCGAAGTCGGAGTGCGGGTATTTTGGGTTGTTTTGACACTGGGGGAGGCTATAGCGTGGAGACCCGGGGCGGCGCTGCACTCTGCCCCGGTCCGCCGTAGGTCGCCGGGGCGACTGAACTGCTCCGTCCCCAGGCGGACTTGGGTGGCAGCTCTGTTCACACGGCGATGATGGATAAGGCGCCGCGGCGATGGACCGTCATCTACGGAGCATCCATGACAGCAACCGAAAAAAAATTGATGGAGGTCTTGCAGCAAGGGCTGCGGATTCGTGTCGATCCGGGGCAACCGCTGCGACCGGAAATGGCTATCTTCGGTCCCGACGGCCTCGGATTGGACTCGGTGGATGTGTTGGAGGTTGCGGTGTTGTTGGACAAGAACTTTGGAGTGCAGCTTCCGGACCATGACGATCAAGTGCAGGCGGCGCTGGCGAGCATCGGCAGCCTGGCGCGATATATCGACACACATAGGCAACATGCGGAAGAATGACCTATGAATTTCATCGGGCAGGCCTCAGGCGCCAGGATTCAGTTGCCCAACGCGGACGAACCTCCGCCGGCGAGCCGGTCTATCCGCGCCGAGGCGGTTTTCCCCGCATCCCACCGCGGCTTCCAGGGGCACTTTCCCGGATACGCCATCTTGCCGGGATTTCTGCACATCGAAGTGGTGTTGGATATTTTGCGCCAGCGCACGGGACCAGTGGAAATCACCGCCATCCGCCGGATGAAATTCCTGCGTCCGATTAAACCGGAGGAAACCGTCACGTTGACCCTTCTGCCCCGTGGGAAAGGACGGTTGGAAGCCAAGCTTCAAGTGGCGCAGACCCCTGTCTGCGAGATGGAATTGGAATGGACCGAAGAACCGGCTGGCGGTGCGAGCTCCCAGAATTTATAGAAATTGCCCCATTGGTAGGGATAACGCTTAAGCAACGGCTCCAAATCCGCGACATAATCCTCGGCCGCCCGACGAATGGCCGCTCCTTGGTCAACGGCCGGGCCGTCCCTCGAGCCCCCGTAATAGCGCAGCGGTGACAGATGCAACCGATAATGGCGGCGTTTTTCGCGCAGCATGAACGCGGTTACCACGGGCGCGCGAGATAATACCGCGGCGGTAAAAGGCCCCGCGGGTAAAGCAGCCCGGCGCCCCAGCAGTGTTACCGGGATACTGCGACCATGCGTGGCCCGATCCGCCTGCATTCCGACAAAGTCGTGGTTTCGCAACGCGGCCATTACCTGCACTCCGGCGGATAAAGGATGGATGGAATTAATCCAATGAACGTCACGGAGCAACTTCCAGTGGGTGCGGTAGAAATATTCCGTGGGATCGTCGGGGGCACGGTATCGGACAATATGGACCCGGCGGCCTTGACCTAGGCTTTGAATCATGGCGGCTGCCAGTTCCGGGCAACCGACGTGCCCGGTCAGGATTAATAGCCCCTGATCGGGTCGCAAGGCCTCTTTTATCAATTGAACATCGGGCGGCTCCACGTGGATATGTTGGTAGCCGGCCAGGGCCACGCTGACATCCAGGGTCAGTTCACCGTAAATGCGTAAATGGCGCCAGGTTTGGGCGAGGCGCCGCGGACGCGGGCAGGAGCCAAAGACGCGCCGCAGGAAATCCGCGCTGGCCTGCCGCGCTTTCTGATCCGTCAGCCAGAACCAACTGGCCGCCACGGCCACCAGTGCGTAGCCCAGGGGCAAACACGACCCTCCCAGCCACAGCATGAACCGATTGGCCCGGTAGCCGCAGTGATGGCGATGACGAATCGGACGCCGCGTGCCGGCGGTGCTTGGGTTTTCTGTGGATACGACCATCCATTTTGTCCAGCCAGACCGCTAGCGCCAACGGCACTATTCTCGCCCACCGGGCTCGGTCGTGGCAACTGACCTGGTGGCGGCGTGGGGCGCCTGACGCCGCTGGCCCCGGCGAATTTCCAGATTGTGGTCGGAGCGTTGAATCCAGCTCCTATCTGGTGTACAATTGTACGTATGCGGTGCGTGGCTGACACGAACATCCTTCTGGCGGTGGCGCTCGATGAGCCGGAAAAACCCTGGCTCGTGCGGGTAACCCGGAAAGCCGAGCTCGCCGCCCCCTCCGTTCTGCCATACGAGCTTGCCAACGCCTTATCCGCTTTGGTAAAACGTGGTCGGATCGCCGCGGCGCAGGCGGGTGAGATATGGGACGTAACGCAGGGCATTCGTATTCGTCTGGTGGACGTGGACATTCGCGCTGCGCTGTCTCTGGCCGCCCAGCACGGGATATACGCCTATGACGGATATTTTCTCCAGTGTGCCATTGAACTGCGTTGCCCGCTACTGACGCTGGACTGCAACTTACGGCGTACGGCTGCGGCCATGCACGTTGACCTGTTGGAGCAACAATGAAAGTCTACCACTACTCCGAAGCCCGCCAGAACCTCTCGGCGATCCTCAATCAGTCGAGGTTGGAACCCGTATTGATTCGCAGACGCAGCGGCGAGTTATTTCGGGTAACCCCACAGCCTTTGAAAGGCTCGCCCCTTGATATCCGTGGTGTGCGAACCAGGGCCAGAACCTGCGATATCCTTGCCGCCATCCGCAGCGGGCGGGAGCGTCTGCCGTAACATGGGCGTATCGTGCCGTTGCCGGCGCGGCAGGCACGGCCCTACGTGCCGTCATGGCTGGATAAATGTGAAGCTGCGGCGCCCCGCCGATTCTCTTCGCCCGGCGGGGCAGGTCGTGGCAACTGACCTGGTGGCGGCGTGCGCGGGGGTGCATGACACTTTAGGCGGCCCCGCGCGCTCTTGGCGCCTGGGTCGTTCGCAGCGGTGATGGGGGCATCACCGGCTACACGCCCTCCGCGGCGCGAACCGAAATCCCGGCGCCCCCGGCACCCCAGCTCGAAATCCTTTGCCCGCAAATGGCGCTGGCTGCAATGATGGGCCTTGCCGATCTTCCACGCGGCGGATAGGGTGGCCGTTCATGCCAAGGTGGTGCTCGACTTACCGTTTGGTGCAGCTTTTGTGGCTCGGGTTGGCGGGGCTGGCGCTGGCGGCGCAGACGGCGCTCGCCAGCACCCTTCGCCTGGCTGCGGCGGCCCCACCAGCGCCGGGCGGATGGGCCACCTTGCGAGTGAGTCTTCCGCGGCGCGGGTGGCCGCAGGGCAACCTTCAATCCACTCGACCACGCGCCACAACCGGCGCCCGTTGGATTTCCATTGGCGATGCCCGTGGCGGGCCGACACTGGTGTATCGCCTGCACGATCGGCACCCGTTGGTGGCATTGCCGTACATGCTTCCCGCCGCGCTTCCGGCGGGCCACTGGCCGCTGCAAATCCGATGGGAGACCGTGGGCGGAAAACCCGCCACCCAAATCGCGGATGTGCGCGTGCCGCTGCCTATCGGCCCCCGCCCTGTTTCCGTAGCGGCGCCGCGTGGCGCCAGCCCCTGGATCAACAAGATAGCGGTGCTGTTTAAGCCGCATCCGGTCGCGGCCATGCCCATTAGCGATGAAGAATTGCGACGCGCTGCTCCCCTGGTTTTCGCCTCCTGCCGGGCCATGGTGTTAACCCGGCGCACCACCCGCTTCGTAAGCCTCGCCCGTGCTCTGGCGCTGCTGAATGTTGGTGTTAGCATCATCAGCCTTGGACACCGCCCCCCGGGCCGATTGGCCGCGCTCGGGTGGCGCCAGGTTCTGCGCAGCCCCAGCGCCGCCTGGCTAAGCGCCGCCCCGGAGCCGCCAGAACCACTCATCGTCCCCCGCCTGGCCCGCCTGCATCTGACCGCAGGGCCGGCGCCGGCATCGTGGCGCCTGGCGGCAATCCTGTGCGGCCCCCTGGCCCTGCTCCTGATATTGCTGATCCGCCTGGTGACGCGACCACGCTTTAGCTTTCTGGCCGGTTGCGCGGCGGCCCTGATCGCCGCCAGCGGCGGGGCTATTTATATCCTGAATCTTCGCGGCCCCGCCCATGTAACGGCGTGGTCGTGGGACGAGCGCCGCGTGCCGGGAACAACGCAGGCTATTACAACGGTGAGCGCATGGCAGGCGCTGCGCCCAAGACAGTTCCGCTTTTCCGCGGCCGGCCTGACGTTGCCCCTATGTGCTTCCGCGGCCGCATGGCTGGCCACGCCCGTTGCGATTGTCCCGCGGCGGCGGTTCGAACAGGTGCGGCTCTCCGTGACGCCGCAGCAGCCCCTGCTCTTTTCCACCCGGCAAATCCTGCCAGCAGCACCCTGGCCGGCGGCGTCTGGGAAAGGCGGGGTGGAACGCTGGTTGCAGCGATACGAGCCACGGTTGGCGAATACCCCCGACGCCGCCCTGCTCGCCCGGGGCCGGATATGGAACCTCCACGGCCAGCGTTCGGCCCTGGGCTATGCGGCCTGGCTCGACCAACAACCCCCGGCCTTGCGGGCCACCATACGTTGCTGGTTCGCGCTGCGCTTCCAGGCGAGCCACCGCTATCTGCTGCACTGGAATCCGGCGCGATCGCCGCCGCGCTCCGCGGTCCGTGGATCCGCGAAGGTGCAGCTCGAAGTGGATGATTTCAGCCACGCGCTGAAATAACCGCTCCGGGCGCGGTTAAGCCGCGCGGATGGCGGCCAACAGTTCCACTTCCACGGTGCTGTTCAAGGGCAGAGCGCTGACGCCAACCGCGACGCGAGCGTGACGACCGGATTCACCCAAGACGGCCAGCAGCAAATCGCTGGCGCCGTTGGCGACGGTGGATTGCTGGTAGAAATCAGGTTGACTTTGTACGAATACGCCCAGGCGAACAATGCGGCCCAAGCGCTGCCATTGGCCTCCACAGGCCTCATGCAGAATGGCCAGCGCGTTGATCGTCGCCAGGCGGGCTGCTTCCTGCCCGTGTTCCAGGCTGATCGGTTGCGGCACCGAACCCTGAAACGCCACCCGCCCCTCGCGGCTGGGCAGCTGACCGCTGATAAAAATCAGTTCACCAGCCGTGACAAAGGGAATATAGGAAGCCACAGGCTTCGGGGCAGGAGGCAGCGTAATGCCCAGCTGCCTCAGATTCTCTTCAATGGAGGGCATCCGATACTCCTTTTTCAGCTCGGGGCAACGCCGAATGAGTCCGTAGCAGATCGAAGATCCGCCCCGCTGGACACACTCCGCTGTGCCGTCGAACCAGTGGACCAGCCCCGCCACGTGGGCTGCGTCCACCGGGGCGGATCTTCGACTTGCTGCTGGAGCGGGCCACGCAGCGTCGCCGGCGATCCAATGATTCATTCTGCGTTCCTACGTAGGCCCCGCCGTTTGGCGCCCACCCCGTCGGGACGATTCGGAACACCGCAGGCCAAAAACAATTCAAGGCCACAGCCGTTCTACGGCGAGTCCGGGTGCTGGCGGCAGCGTTCGATGATCTCGACCTCCTGCAGCGGCGCCGCGGCATCGGCCATGCCGGGGCAGCGCTCCGCCGCCCGGCTCCACGCGGCGGGGCTTTCTAAATTCATTTTCCAGAAGGGCCACGTGCGACATTGCGTGGGACGAACGGGATAGATCGAACACATCGCTTGGCCAACCGCACGGTGCAGAAAAATACAGTCATAATCCGGTTTTTCCACCAAGCTATACCGCTCGCCAATGCGGCGGACGTAGCGGCGTGTAAATTGTTCCAAAGGCAGGCCCAAGAACGCGGCGATGTTGGCCATATCGGCCGGGGTTATCCACACATAACCCGGAGCGCCTGAACAGCAGTTGCCGCATTGCGTGCAGTGAAAACGCAGGCCCCTTTCGTACCACGGATTGTTCGTTTCGGTCCGGACGGGTAACGATACACAGTTCGGCACGTGACAGCTTCCTATGCGCGGCAGGCCCCGCGACGGCACACTGCCGCCATTCCCGCACCAGTCTGCCCCATGGTAGAAACGATGTCAATTCGCTTCCCGCTCGCCCGCACCGGCGGGCGTGACAATTTGCAGAGAGCGGAACCCCCCGGCGACACTCAACCGCCAGTTCGCGGATGCGGCGTTCCGTAGCCGGCGTTGTCCCTAAGTTCAGTCGCCTGCGGCCACCCGTTGTAATTGAGACTTATGGTTCCACCATCGCCCCGCCCCCGGCTGCCCGAAAAATGGTCACGCCCCGCGCCGGTTTATTGGCCAGTCTTCCGGCGGCGGACGAAGAAAGAGCGCAGCAGCTCCGCCGCTTCGTCGGCCAGTACGCCACCGACCACTTGCAGTCGATGGTTCAGGCGCGAGTCGGTGGCAATCTTATAGAGCGTCTCCACCGCCCCGGCTTTGGGATCAGTGCAACCGAACAGCAACCGGCGGAGCCGGGCGTTGACCAGAGCGCCGGCGCACATGGGGCATGGTTCCAAGGTGACGAAAAGATCGCAATCGGTCAATTGCCACGAATGCAAGGCCGCCCCGGCCTGCCGTAGCGCCACGATTTCGGCGTGGGCGGTGGGGTCCGCGGTGGCTTGGCGTTGATTAGCCCCTGTGCCCACCACCACCGGTCCCGCCGGGCCATAATGAACCACCACCGCGCCGACGGGAATTTCACCGGCCGCGGCGGCTTGCCGGGCCAAGTCCAGCGCCAGTCGCATGAAGGCAATATCACTTTCCGTGCCACGGGCCATCAACTCCTTGTTATTTTGGTCAGGCGTGATGGGGTGTTCCTCAGAACGTTCTTCAGGCCTTCGGGGCGTCCGGCCCTGGCGGCGGCCGACCGACCGCGCTGTGACCAGGCCGGCAACATCGCGGCCTCCGGCGACGCCCATCGGTACGGAAAACCGAAAACGGAAAACTTTACGCAACCTCGACGGTTTTCAGCGTGCCACGTTCTAAGCCGACGCCCACTTGCGCGGCGATGGCCGCTAAGGCGTCGATCTCGGCGGACGTAAACAGCAGCCCGCCATGCCGTTCGCTTAACGCGGCGGCCTGCGCCTCCAACTGGCCGGGCAGCAGACAATGCTCGTTGCCGTGGCCGAGAATGTCCTGTAATACCGCCTGGACATTTTGCATTTGATTCCGGCCCTGGGCGAAGGCGTCGCCGGCCACGGCGTCGGGGCGCAGGCATTGGAAGAAAAAGCAGGGTGTATGTTTTTCATCCGGAGGCCCGGTATGCCACCGGCTGCGCAGAGTGGGCAACGATCCGCCGATAAAAGCCGCCAGCAGCTCATCCAAAAGTGAAAGCCCGTAACCCTTGTGTTCACCAAACGGCAACAGCGCCGCCACCTGGGACGGATCGGTCGTTTCGCGGCCTTGGGCATCGACAGCGCAGCGCGGCGGCAACGTGCGGCCTTCCCGCAGAAACTGCTGCACGCGGCCCATGGCCACCACACTGGTGGCCCAATCGATGCAGAGATTAAAACCAATTGCGGCCCGCGTAGGCAAGCCCCAGGAATGCGGATTGGTTCCCAGGGTGGGATAGCGCCCCTGGAAGGGCACGACCTCCGCCAAAGCGGCGGTGCAGCAGGTGTAGGCGATGTAGCCCCGGTCCGCGGCATCGAGCACATAGCCGCCGCCCCAGAGATAATGAAACGCATTATCCACCGCCACAGCGCCGAGGCCGTAACGGTCGGCCAATTCCATGCAGCGGGCCATGGCCGCATAGGCGACCGCCATGCCCATTTTGCGATGGGCGTTCCAGCGCTGGACCGCGGGGTAGGGCGAGGGAAGTATTTCAATGGTCGCGGCGGGCTGGCAGCCACCGGCGCCGGAGCCAAAATGCTCGTCCAAA
Organism: Planctomycetota bacterium; assembly: GCA_021838985.1. Taxonomy (GTDB): domain Bacteria; phylum Planctomycetota; class Phycisphaerae; order WQYP01; family WQYP01; genus JAKCCC01. The sequence goes on along the minus strand of JAKCCC010000047.1, from coordinate 394 downwards.
TGCAGCGCTTTAATGAGGTTATGGGTGCGAATGCCGTGGCGGGCGGCGGTGTTGCAGAATCGGGCCGCGGCGGCGGACTCTTCCGCAGTGAAGCCGCGGCGGCGAAAAGCTGCCGCGGCGATTTCATCGTGGACGCGGTGGGGCAGAATAAAATACTCAGCCATGCTTTAATCTCCAGCGCGGGCCACCCTCATCTAAAACCGGTGCGCCTGTACAAGGCGGGCGGCCGACTTTCAATGGTCAAGCGCCCCCCCGGGCCAGATCTCCAAAGGCGACGCTTCGACCGGGGGCTATGTACGGCGCCGCGGCGCCAGGATGGTAGCGCCAGACTCACGCGCCGCCAAGCGGCGTCAAAATTTATTGGCCTGAATATAATCGGTCTGGCCAGAAAGAA
>JAKCCC010000046.1 GCA_021838985.1 Planctomycetota bacterium | reverse complement strand
GCCCAGCAGCGTGCCAGCGGTGGTGGCCGACGCCTTTCACCTTCCGCCCATGCCGCATCCGCTGGTGATCGACACGTTTCGACGGATGAATTATCTAAAAGCACAGGCCAGCCGGTTGCAGGCCCAGTTGGACGTCGAGACGGCTTCGCCTGAGGAAATGGTTCAGATCGAAGAATTACTGGCCCAGGCCGCCGCGCTGCGCAATCAATTGCTGCAGGCGCATCTGCGCATTGTGGTGCATGTGGCGCGGCGGCATGTGCGCGCTGGTGACGACCTGCTGGAATTGATTTCCGATGGCAATCTCTGGCTCCTGCGGGCCGTGGGTAGTTTTGATTTCTCCCGGGGCGTAAAGTTTTCGACCTATCTGACCTATGCCTTGATGCGGAATTTCGCGCACCGCTTCAGCGCCCGGCAGAGCCATGCCGATGAACGTCTGCTGCTGGCCCAGGACAGCCTTCTGGAGGAACTTGACACGCCGGCGGAGACGGCCGAAAGCGTGCCGGAATCCGTGGATCGAATTTTGCTGCAGCGCCAGCTCGCGGATGCCCTGCCCTTGTTGCCGCCGCGGCAACGCGAGGTGTTGGCGGCCCACTATGGGCTTCAGGCCGGACAAGGGCCGTGGAGCCTGGCGCGCATCGCCGACAACATGGGCATTACCAAGACCCGCGTCCGGCAAATTGAAGCGAGCGCCTTGCAGGGCCTGCGCCGTATTTTGCGCGCCGCGCCGCGGGCGGCGCCGGCACCCGTCACACGCTCGCCCTCGGAAAAAACCGCAGCTACCCTCTGACATTCTCCAAGCCGCACCGTGCTTTCCTCCGCACCCGCGGGCGCTCTGACCGCCGGCGAGATCCCTAGCGCCGTTGCGAACAAACCACGCCGCAGAGCGGTGGTCCATGCCCTGCGGACCCTCGCGGATAATAAAATAATGCCAACCTTAGCCACATCGCCCCCGGTCCACACGGGGAAGGAGTAGTTTAGAGCATTTTTCATTCGTTCATAGCGATAATAAAGAAATATGCTAAGATGGTCTTACGACAAGGAGGTCGATGATCATGGTCTATGCGATGGAATTCCGACGCGCGGTGGCGGCGGCGTATGAGGAAGGCGAATCTTCCGCGGAAGTGGCCGAACAGTTCCAATGCAGCGCGTCGTGGGTGCGACGGCTGATCCAGCGTCGCCGGGAGACCGGCTCGCTGGAACCTCGTCCGCGTAAACTGCCCGATAACCGTAAGCTTTCCGAGCAGGATTTACGGCAATTGCGGGAACTGATTACCGGCCATCCGGATATGACCCTGGGGGAATTGGCGGCGGCCCTGGAGACGAAGGTATCGGTACCGACCATCCATCGGGCCACGAAGCGACTGAAGCTGACTTTAAAAAAAAGTCGGTGCATGCCGGCGAACAGCAGCGTCCGGATGTTCAAGCCGCGCGGGTCTGCTGGTTCGAGCAGTTTCGGTCGGTGAAGGCTGCACAGCTTGTCTTCATCGATGAATTCGGCGCCACCACCACCATGCAGCGTACCCGGGCCCGGGGCGTGCAGGGCCAACGGGTGGTCGGCTATGTGCCGCACGGCCATTGGAAGCTCCTGAGCACTGTGGCCGCGCTGACGGTTCGCGGCATCGTAACCGCCATGAGTTTTGACGGGGCCACGGATACCCCGACGTTTGTTTCTTTCGTGGAGCATTTCTTGACGCCGGTCTTGCGTCCCGGGCAAGTGGTGGTGCTGGACAACCTGGCGCCGCATAAATCCCCACGGGTGGCGGCCTTGATCGCGGCGGCTGGGGCGCGGGTGCTCTATTTGCCGCCGTACTCTCCCGACTACAACCCCATCGAAAACGCCATTTCAAAAATGAAGATGGTGCTGCGACAAGAGGCCCGGCGGGATGTCGAAGGACTCTACGCATCCCTCGGTCGCGCCATCCGCGCCATCACGCCCACTGACGCCCGGCATTTCCTACGCCACTGTGGATATCTCGCTATGAACGAATGAAAAATGCTCTAGTCGCCTACGGCGACCCCCGGCTTCCCTGCCGCCAGAAAACTTGGCCACATCCGCCGACTTCTGTGCAACCCCAAGGCTGGTCAGGCGAGACGCGCCTCTGGAAACTTTATCCTGGCCTGCTGGAAGGGCTGCCGCCATTTTCATCCGCGCTCGCGCGGGGATAATAAAGCGCCGTGGCCACCGATAGCGCGGTGCGCAGCATTTGTGCACGGGCGGCGATGGCGGCCTGGCTGTACATCCGCTGGTAATAGCGGTGCATAAGCCGACGGAACTGACGATCGCGCAGTTTCTGATTGATGGTCTTTTGGGCCACGGCAAAGGGTATCACCCGATGGTGCTGAACCGCGCCCACACGCATGATCACCACCACGTCCCGCCGGGGGTCCTGTTTATTCGCGATCAGGAGCGGCGGCGCCATCGTATGAGGCGGCAGGGCGAACGCCTTCTTCTCCAGCCGCAGATTGCTCAGCGTGCCGCGCCGCAAGTTGGCCCAATGCCCGCCGTTCTGGGCCTGATAATCGACGGAATTGTCCTGAGCCAGGACCGCGAAGTCCGCTCCGTGCCGAATCCGGTTTTCCAGTTGCTGGCAGTAGGCCAGGGCCTTGCGGCATGCCTCCCGCACCTGGGCCGGCGTCGGGTGGCGTATCGGCTGCGTGTGCGTCGGATCGTTTGGATCGCGCGGCCACTGCCGGATTACCGGATAGGTGATGGTATATAAACTAATCTGCGCCGGCCGCGTAAATTTCTTCAGATGCCGTTGATAGTACGCCCAGATCTGCCGGCGCGTGATGATGATGGAGGGGAGCAGTTGCCCGTCGACATACATTTCGACGATCAGCTTGTGCCGAAAGTGGCGGAGCGTCTTCTGCAACGAGGAGCCATGTTGGCGTAGCGCCTGATCCGCCATCTCTTCCGAGCCGAAATACTGGGCCACCAGCTTCGCTTTTTTTCGGGCGACCCAAACGGCTATTTCCCGGCGTTGGTCGCGGCTGAGCTGTCGCTCGGCCGCGTGGAGCATCAGCAGGTTGTCAATTTTCAGGCGCAGTTCCCGGGCGATGCTCGCCGTAGCCCGTTGCTTAAAATAGGCCTGGGTGCGGCTGGTGGCGGCTTCGCCGGCAAGCTGCGCCGCAATGGGAGCAAGAATATCCTGAACAAACAACGGCTGGCCGTTAACGGTTCCCAGCAGCGCCGCGACCGAGCGTGGCCGGCCCGGCGTCACAGAAGGTGGAAACGTCGCCACGACCGGTCTTAAACCCGGCCCGGAAAGGGGCTGGGTGGATGGTGGGAGCGGAGCGTCCGGCGCCGGCCCATTGGGCGCCGCCGACGCGACCGGGGGGGAACTGGGACGGATAAACGCCCCAGGACCGATCGCCGGCGTCGACGCGGATTCACCACATCCGGCCAGGCTCGCTGCGGCGAGCGCCAAGGTCAGGTATGCCCAGTGACACTGAAAAGTATGGCCGCGCTTGGGGGATGCCAACGCTTGATCCGTCCGATTAACAGTTGTCATTGAAGCATAAATCGCTTCGCCCCGCAATTGGCGTTCCGGTTAGCCCGCGTCCCCGTTTCAGCCGCGCTGCGGCTGACCACCGTCGGTTGCCGTCAACTTCCGGCGCCGTCTGAAATCAGAAGTTCACACACGCGACGGTAATGGTAGCCGTAGATCGCCAACTGGATCGCCAACGGTAGATTCAAGGGACGACGCACGCTCGTCCACAACAGCATTTTCCAGTAGTGGCAGCGCTCCCGGCCCCAAAAACCCAGCCGCCAGGTGGCCCAGGCGCCTGCGAATATGCGCCTGAAAGTAAGCGGGGCGCGGATGGGGGGCGCCCGGTATTCTTTGAGGAAGCGGTGGAGCCGGCGGTAGTACTGCCGCGGGGAGTAGATGGAGCGCAAAATCGACTGATATCCTTCTTGTAATAGCCGCGCATCCATGGTTGGCACAATGTTGGAGGAACCATCCACGTTATCCCCGGTGGACCTTCCGACCAGACGATCCGCCTGCTTCATCCGTTCATAAAGCTGGGTGCCGGGAATCGCCTGGAGCCGCCCGACCATCGCCGTCATAATGCCGCTCTTCTGGATGAAGTCGATTTGCCGTTGAAAGATACTCGGCTGGTCGCTGTCAAAGCCAACGATAAACCCGCCCTGCACCTGCAGACCGGCGCGATGGAGGCGCTTGACATCCGCTACCAGATCCCGATTTTGGTTCTGTTTTTTCGAACATTCCGCCAGTCCGGAGTTGTCCGGCGTTTCAATGCCGATGAACACGGTGTCAAATCCCGCCTGGGCCATGAGGCGCGGCAGCGTTTCGTCATCGGCGAGATTGATGGATACTTGTGTATTCAAAGGGGCCGGGCCGTGTTCCTTTTGCCATTGCGTCAGCACCGGCAGCAGGTCTCGCTTCAGTTCGCGTTTATTACCAATCAGGTTGTCATCGACGAAAAAAATGCCGCCTTTCCATCCGCAACGGTGTAGTGTCTCGAGTTCCGCCCGCACCTGGGCGGCGGTCTTGGTGCGGGGGCGGCGACCGAACATGGCCGTGACGCTGCAGAAATCGCAGTGGAACGGGCAGCCGCGCGAAAACTGGATGCTCGCACAGCCGTAGTGTCGCAAATCCGCCAGTTCCCAGAGGGGTGCTGGCGTGTCATGAATATCGGCGAAGCCTTCGGCCTGGTACCGCGGTCGCGCTGCGGTCCGCTGCCAATCCGCCAGAAAATCCGGCAGGGAAAGCTCGGCCTCGCCCAGCACCAGGTGATCGACCTGGGGGAAAGATTCAGGCTCGGAACTAAACAGCGGTCCCCCGGCCACCACCTTGCGGCCCGCGGCTTTACATCGGGCGATCAGCGCCTGCGCCGTTTCGCGCTGCGCTACCATGGCGCTGATCATCACCAACTCCGCCCACTCCAGATCGCCGGAACCCAGCGGCTGAACGTTCAAGTCAACCAGTCGCTTGTTCCACTGCGGCGGTAAGAGCGCAGCCACCGTCAACAGTCCCAAGGGAGGGGTCACCGCTCGCTGCCGGACAAAACGCAGCGCATGGCGTAGGCTCCAGAACGTTTCAGGAAATTCCGGATAAACTAACAGGACATTCATCGTCGGCGCTCCTATCCGCCCTGCCTCCGGCGCTGGCGCCGAGGCACGCGCAAGAGCTGACGGTATCTTTATTATATCACGGGCGCTGAAGATTAAGCCATTGGCCCATCTCCCGCGGAGCCGCCATGACGCTCGATCCCACTCCCGCGATTTACGATGCCCGCCGTTTGGATAGCGTGGCCGGCAAGCCGTTCGCGTTCCCAGCGGCAGGCGCGGCAACCCGTGAACAGTTACTGCAGTACCATGGTTTCATCGTCTCTGCCCGCCCGCACGACCTGGTTCAGACGGTGGCGGAGCTGAGAAACAAACTATAAGATAGACAACAGAGGAGGTGTTGCCGCCGATGCGCATAAAATACTTCTGGGTGCTCTGTCTGCCGCTGCTTTCCAGCCTGCCTACGGTCGCCGCCAAGCCGTGGCGGCCGCATTTCAATCCCGCCAACCTGCGCGACACCATCACCGTCCAAGTGGTCCGACATTGCCGAGGCGCTGTCGTCAGCATCACGGCCAAACGTATTGTCACCCGGCGCCTCAATCCCTTCGGCAATATGTTCTGGAATCCCTTCGGAGCGATGCCGCTGGGGCTGGGCCCGGTCCAGCAGTTTCGGGCGGATTTCCTGGGCAGTGGATTCATCATTCAAAAGAGTGGTTACATCGTCACCAACAATCACGTGGTGGATCAAGCCCGATCCATTTCCGTAACCCTGGCCGATGGGCGCAAATTTCCCGCACAGGTCATCGGTGTCGACCCGCACGCGGACTTGGCCATTCTCAAGATTGACGCGCCCCACCCACTGCCCACTCTGCCTCTGGGTGATTCCCACGATCTGATGATTGGGGAACCCGTCATCGCGGTAGGTAATCCCTTCGGTTACAGCCAAAGTGTGAGTTCCGGGATTGTATCGGCCACGAATCGCCAGATCCATGAACCGAATAATCCAGTTCCGTTGACGAATTTGATTCAAACGGATGCGGCCATCAACCCCGGTAATTCCGGCGGTCCGCTGCTCAACGCCTATGGTCAGGTGATCGGCATCAACACCGCGATCCGCGGCAACGCCCAGAACATCGGGTTCGCCATCGGGGTGGATCGCCTGGTAAAGTTGATCCCGAAATTGATGAACCCGGCGCAAATTCGCCACGTCAATCTGATCGGCCCGGGAAAACCTTCCCGGCCGTTGTGCTTAGCGGCGCTTCGCCAGCCCATCGGGCCGGCCGATATTCGTGTGGAGGTGGTGCGGGCGGGTACGCGTGGGCCGGCGCTTAGCGCCATCGACGGCCGGTCCGCCGCCACATTGGTGGATGCCTACGCGGCCCTGTTGCGAGCCGCCGCCACGCGCAAGATGGTGGTGCTGCGTTTCGCCAATGGCCGCACCCGTGATTATGCGGTGGTCCCGGTGCCGCCGTCGCCGGTGCTGTCGCTGGCGTGGAAAATGCTTGGGCTTGGCTTGCAGCAGGTTACGCCGGCTCTGGCCCACCATTATCACCTTGCCGCCTCGAGCGGCCTGTTGGTCCGGCGCATTCTTGGCGGCTCCGTTGCCGCCAGGGCCGGCGTCCAACCAGGCGATGTGGTGGTGCAGTTGGGGCCTTACCGGATAAGAACGCTGCGCGACCTGGGTCTGCTGCTGCCGCACCTGGCCCACGCCGGAGAAGTTAAAATCATGGTGCTGCGCAACGGCCGCTATGGCATTGGCACTCTGACTTTGCATTGAAAGATGGGCCGCCCTTCTCCAAGTTCCCCCAATCTTTCCGGCCCCGCGGGGCCGACTCCGCCACCGGCGCGCTGGCGGCTTTATCCCCGCCGTACCAACACGGATACCGGGCCGCGTGGGTGGGACCGCTTTGTCCCCTGGTTGGCGTCCGTGCTGCTCCACGCCGCCGTGGGACTGACGGTTCTTCTGGTGGTGGCCGTGCTGGCCGTTCGATCCCCCCAAAAAGTTGAGCCGATGACCATTGCCCAGGGTTGGCGCCAGCACTTTATTCTGCATCCGCAACGCTCCGCCGCGCCACGCCACGCCCGCCGACAGGCTCAACAAAATCTGCAGCGCTACTTCCGCCGCTACGTGAAATCCACCGCCGCCGCGCTGCCAGCGCTGCTGGACCGCGGTACGCCCGAGCCTCTGGCCTTGATCGCACGCGGAACGGGCGCGGGGAACGCCGTGCCGGCGCTGCCGATCCCTCTCGCCGAATTGTCCCGCCCACCCACCAGGTTCATTCAGCAGGGGGGTAACGCGGCCCGCCTCGTATACATCATCCAGCATTCCGGCGGCATGCTCTATCATTTCGGCCGGCTCAGACGCAGACTGATCGCTTCCATCAATGCTCTCAATCCACTGCAATCCATTGCCGTCATCGTCTTCGTGGCCCGCTGGCGCTTCCTCGTGGCGCCCCGCCTGATCCCCGCGACCAACCCCAACAAGCGCAAGATGCTGCGCGCCCTGGAAAATGTTGCCCCCGCGGGCGATGTCAGCGGTCGGCTGCAACCGTTTGTTCGGCCATTCCGGGCCGCGCTGCGGCTGCATCCGCAGATTATTTATTTTCTGACCAACGGTTCCTTCGATCCGCGGCTGCTGGCGATCGTCCGGCGCCTCAACCGCTTCCACGCCGTAATCTTCACCTATGATTTTATGAATGAGAATCCCGTCTTGCAGAGCCGGCTGCGCAAGCTGGCCAGCGAGAACGGCGGGCGGTATAAATACGTTTCGCGGTAAAATGCGGCCCCCTGGGACCGCGGCCCTTGGAGTCAGGTTGGATGGCAAGTTTATCTATTTTCAGCGCCTCTCTGGTGGAGTCTTTACGTCTTTCCCCTCCGATGGAGATGGCGCTCCACCGGGTGCTGGCGGTGGCGGGCGCTGGGGCGAGGGGGTATCAGGGCAATCCGCTCACCCTGGCGGCGGACTACGCGATACTCGCCGTGCTCACGGCCGGTTCGGTGGCGTGTATCGCTTTAATCATCAGCGCCTTGCTGAACCTCCGCGAAGAGAAAATTGCCCCCTCCGCCACTACCGATCGGCTGCGCTCCCTGATTGAGTCCCGCCGCTTCAAGGAGTTGATGGATTACGCGGCCACCAATGAATCGTTTGTCAGCAAAGCGCTTTATGCCGGAGTCCGCCGGGCGCATCTGGGCTACACCGCCATGCGCGAGGGGCTGGAAAATGCCGCAGCCGAACAGAGCTCCAATCTTTTCCGCCGCATTGAAATGCTCAACGTCATCGGCAATGTCGCGCCCTTGATCGGGCTGCTCGGCACGGTCCTCGGTATGATCATGGCTTTCTATGCGCTGCATCAAACCGGCGGCCAGCCGAAAGTGACGGCTTTGTCGCTCGGCATTGCCACCGCCTTGTGGAATACCTTTTTTGGGCTGGCTATCGCTATTCCTTCGCTGGTGGCGTTTGGCTATTTCCGCATTCGTCTGGATAAAATTGTGACGCGGGCTTCGCTGCTGGCGGATGAATTCCTGGAGTCGCTGCGGCCTGGGCCAAGCCGCGCGCCCGGCGGCGCGCCCGCGGGAACCGGTGAGCCGGAGGCGCCCAGTCGCCCTGCCGCGGCTCTGCCGGCCTGAAGTCGCCCGCGCCTGCGGCTGATGAAAATGACCCCGTGGCCTTAGCCGCCCCGCGGGAGGGGGCGCGTTCGCCCCCGGGCGTGCGGCTATTTTCGGAGCGGCCACGGCGCTGGGAGTGCGGTGGCGCCCGGCTATTTTCCGACGAGCCTGGCTATGCGTTTGAACCGTCTTACCGCGATGGAAAGCCATCACATCAATGTCACCCCGTTGATTGATGTGGTGATGTGCCTGATCGTTTTTTTTCTGCTGGTGGGCCATATTGCCCGCCAGGCGGCGGTGCGGGGAGTGCGGGTTCCCGTGGCGCTGCATGGGAAAACCATGCTGGATAAAAGCGGGCAATTGATTATTAACGTGGTGCCGCAAGCCAGCGATGTTCCCGGTGTGGCCGGCCGGCCGCGGATCGAAATTTGGAGCCAAACCGTAACCTTCGCTGATTTGCCAGCGCTACTCACGGAATACGCGCGTCGCAATCCCGGTCTGAAGTTGGTGCTCCGTGCCGACCGTTCGATCCCCTATCGTTACATCGCCCCGGTGCTGGCGGCCTGCGCGCAGGCGGGAATTGGCAGCGTGCACTTTATGGCGCGTCGTCCATCCTGAAACGGGTTTTGGTGATTGGTTATGCCAATGCCTCTTAATCACAGTCGACGCAATAAGCTGGTGCCTATGGCGGCGCATGTGGGGCCGAATATGGCGCCCATGGTTGATGTAACCTTGGTGATCCTGA
>JAKCCC010000045.1 GCA_021838985.1 Planctomycetota bacterium | reverse complement strand
TGTTCAGTTCACTGAAAACAGATCGCGCAGTCTCCACGGCGACGAAGTTAACCCTGGAAACTGATAATACTGGCTCTCTTTTAAAGGGGATTACGATGTCGAAGATTCGTATTGAATCGAAGAGTCGCCACGGCGACAGAGCGTATCAAACCATCCAATCCGTAGTCGCAACCGTGTTGTCCCCATTTACCGGGCTGCTCACTGCTGTGGCCCTGCTGCTGAACTCCATGGTGCTGATCCTGGCCCGGGGGCTGGGGGCCCCTGGCGACCTGGAGTCGTTGCTTAGCCGCGCCGGATTCCGGCTGTGGCGACGCCGCTGCATCAGCGCCTTGGCCTTTACCCTGATCGAGCTGCTGGTGGTGATATCGATAATAGCAATCCTTATATCTACATTACTACCTGTGTTAGCGGAAGCCCGGGAACTGGCCAAACCCGAGACGCCGGCCGCGGCCGCACCCCGGCGATGGACCGCACCGGCCCCCATCAGCGGCAAACCAGGTAACGTCTTCCAGGCTGCGGAACCGATCGTGTTCCGCTTTCGCCGGCCCGTGGTAGGCGCGTGGCAATGGCAAGTCACCAACTGGCGGGCCAGGTGGTGCGGTGGCGGCAGCTTGGTTCCCGGCGCTGCGGCGCTGGCGCTGCCGCATCTGCCGCTGGGTTACTACGAGCTTCGGCTTCGCAAGAGGGGTTTCCGCAGCTGGGGCAAACCGGTTCCCTTCGCCCGCGTGGTGAATCTGCGGTCGCGAAGTGCAACTCCCGGTAGCCCCTACGATGTGGACAGCGCCCAAAGCTGGTTGGCGGCGCCGGGCTATCGCCCGGGACTAAACGAGGCGAATCCGCTCCAGCCGCCGGATGCCTACCGCGTCATTTCCGACCTGGAGCGCCTCGCGGGCGTGTCCATGATTCGGGATCGGCTGGCCTGGGGCGATCAGGTTAACCCCCGGCCGGGCGTGTTCCACTGGGGCCGTTACGGTGTCAACGCGCGCTTGCTCGCCGCACGCGGCATCCAGGTGTTGGATACGTTCCAAGGCGCGCCGTCGTGGGACTCCTGGGGACGCGACGGCTTACGAAGCCTGATGGGAGTGTACCGATTCGCCCGTGCGGCGGGAAAGCATTTTGCCGGGCGAATTCAGGCCTGGGAATGCTGGAATGAGGAAAACGGTAACCCGGCCATCACCGCGTGGGATTTTGCGGCGTTCCAAAAAGCGGCCTACCTCGGTTTTAAGGCCGGCGATCCGGGCGCCAAAGTTCTCAACGGCCCGTTCGCCGATGGCGCCGCGTCGCTGGGTGAACTCGCTGTGATGCTGCGGAATGGCATGGGTGACTATTTTGATATATTCAGTTTCCATACCTATGACCGCCCGGCCGTCTACGCGGGCCAGGTGGGCTTGGTGCGTACGGCCCTGGCCCGCGCCGGTTTTCCGGATAAGCCGATCTGGGTGAGCGAGACGGGGTTCCGGTGCCGGGGCAAGGCCCCACCCATCGTCCCGGGCAGCCGGGCTTGGGAGATGGATGCAACCCAGGCGCGGATGCAAGCTGAGCGCGTCATCAAGGCCGAAGTGGCACTGCACGCGGCGGGCGTAGCGCGGGTCTTTTTTTTCGTCCTGCCGCCTTATAACGAGATGAACGGCCAGTTGGTTTGGGGCCTGCTGCGCTGGGACTGGACGGTAAAACCGGGATACGCCGCGCTCGCCAACCTGACGGCCCAGTTGGCCGGCAGCACCTACTTGGGGCGGGTCAGTTTCGGTGCCGGCGTCCGAGCGTACTTATTCCGGCAGCCGGCACCGGCCCGGCCCCATGGTCAGCCATCGGCCGAGACGTTGGTGTTGTGGGCCAGGCGCCGCGTGCCCATCCGCCTGCGGGATCGGGTGGCCGAACTGTGGCGTGTCAATGCCGTGGGAACGCCCACCGTTCTGCGCCCGGTGGGGATGGGCATATTTCGAGTGGCGGCAGGTCCGGCGCCCGTTTTTGTCGATGGTCTGCGCGGTCTGGAACCAACCACGTCCGCCCCGCATCGGCAATCGGCGCGGGCGTCGCGACCGGCCAGAAACCTCGCGGTCGTGTTGCGGCTGCTGTTGGGGCGCGGTTTTCACGTTGCCAGCCCCGACGCCGCGGAGCCTGCGGCTGGCGGTCGAGCGCACGCGATACTGGAGGTTTACAACTTCGCTTCTCACCCGGAAACCGGGAGCGTGCGCGCCGATACTTCCTCGTTCCACGTGCAGGGATTGCCGCGGCAACTGACGATTCCGGCGATGGGGCGCGTCCGGCTACCGCTGGCCATTCGCGCGAATCCGATCGCCGCGGCGGATCCACTTCGCCCGGTGGAGCTCAAGCTGGTGGGGCGGTTCAATCATCGTCGGACCGATCCGGTGGTGATTCCCATAGTCATTCGGCTGGACTTGATCCGTGCGGCCGCGGGGTTCACGGTCCGGACATTGGACCGGGCGAATGCCCGCCGGTGGCTGGTGAATTCATCCGGAAAGATGAATATCGCCGCAGATCCGCAGCAGCACGCGGTCCGCTTCAACGTAACGTTCCCACCGCAAATCGATCATTGGATATACCCTTTCGTGCGCTTGCAGCGCCCCGCCGAAAGCCTGGCGAAATCGGTGGGGCTAACCTTTCAGGTCAAGAGCGGGCCGATCACCGCACGTTTCAACGATAGTCTGTTGATGGCCGTGACAGCGAAGCACTCGTACTATTTTCCCTACCGGCTCTCTGAGCATTGGCGCACCGTGAGCATCGTCTGGTCGGTTGATGCCCCGCCTGGGTTCGACCCGGCCCAGGTCAAGTTGTTACGGATCGGCTGTAACCCGCGCCAGAACGATTTCACTTATTGGGTGCGCCGTCTCAAGGTCTACTACCGCAAACCGTGAAATACGAAAAGGCGGGCCTGCTTGATAGCCCCAAGGTCGCCGCGGGCGACTAAACTGTAGCGCGGGGGAGCGCGAAACGGGCACGCAAATAGCTCCGTCGTGCACGGCCCGCGCCACCTGCTCCGCCGAGCGGCTCAGCCTGTCATGAATGTAGCCACCCCCGTAAAGCCAATGCCTTCGTAGAGCCGACGCCCTCGTCGGCTCAAACACTCCACCGCACCCTCACACTCCGCCGCAACCCAAATCGCAATATCGCACCCGCACCCCGCCTATACCTTCTTCATAGCCACCGCCTCGGCCGCTCCCACGGGTGTCGGCCCCGCCCCAGTCCGCCCAACGGCGGATCGGCTGCAGCGGATCCGGGATAAGGTGCCGCTTGCGGCTTAGCCCAAGTCCACCGAAAGTCGCCCTGGGCGACTAAACTATCCCGCCTCCGCGCCGACCGCGGCAGAGCGCGGCGCCGCCTGTCGCCCAAGCCGGGGCAAAGCGCAGCGCCGCCCCGGTTCCGTTGCCTGCCAGCCCCTGTTCCTTGACCACCCGGCCACCCCCTCTCCCGAACGTGCCAACTCAAGCCAAAAGTGAAACGTAAAAAACAATAACACGGCAACGAAACAGCGCTGGGGAGATTTTCCTTGAATGTCTTTACGCAACTAACAGGCTGTTGTGAAAACGTGGCCGCCTTGGCCACCTTGGCACACTTCCAACCTAACTGGCGCGTCTGCTTAGATTTACCAAATAGTTCGGATCTTCGCACGCCTGGCCACCTTGGCACGCTTGGCCATCTTGGCACGCCCCACACGCCAACTTTACCCGCCAGCACCCCGCCGCCGACCCTACCCCGCGGCGCGACCAAGCTGGAAGACCCACGCGAGGAACAACGCTGCGGTCCCGATGCCACCCCTGGCCAACTACCGGTTCGCTTGGGTACCCTGAAGGCACGCCGGACCAAGCTCCAAGATCGGCCCCGACTTGGGTTTGCGCCTGCCGTCACCCCCCGGGTACATTGCCTGTTCTGTGGCAGGCGACTAAATCAACCGGCCCCGCGCGAGACCACCCGTTATGGCCGCACCCTTAACCCCAAGTACATCCGCAAAGCGGCGCAGCCCTGCGGATGGCCGAATATAATCGGATATGCTTTCGGTTCCGCCGGATCAAGCACGCCGCCGCCAGGCGAAAGGAGCATCATCCTGAACCCGCTTACCCCGGTCCACGGCCCGTTGCGCCTCCGCCGAACGCTGTTGGACTATTTCTCCGCTATGCACGGTCATTTTGGCGATCAACACTGGTGGCCCGGCGAATCCCCCTTGGAAGTGTTGATCGGCGCCGTACTCACGCAGAATACCGCCTGGAGCAATGTCGCCATGGCGATCCGCCGGCTCAAAGCCCAGGGGCTGCTCCATGCGGGCCGCCTGCATGCCGCCGGTCCCGCCGGCATTGCCCCGTATATACGCTCCGCGGGTTATTTCAACGTTAAGGCCCGCCGGCTCTGGAACCTGCTCGACTGGTTTGTCCGCGGCTATCAGGCGTCGTTTGATCGGCTGGAAACGATTCCCACCCCCCGTTTGCGGCAGGAATTGCTGGCGGTCAGCGGCATCGGCCCGGAGACCGCCGACAGCATTTTGCTGTATGCCTTGCACCGGGGCGTTTTTGTCATCGACGCCTATACCCGCCGCGTGTTGACCCGACATCACCTGGCCGCGACGGATGCATCGTATGCCCAGTTGCAGCAATTGATGACCGGCCATTTACCCGCCGACACGGCGCTGTTCAATGAATACCACGCCCAGATCGTCATGGTCGGCAAACATTTCTGTAAACCGGCCCCGCGCTGCGCCGACTGCCCCTTGCGAGTCTATCTACCTTCCGTCGCGCGCGACCTGAAGCCCGGTGCTCCCCTCCATCGTGATCGTGCGTACACACCCGCCGGGCACGGGGAACCCTCCGGCGCCAAACCACGCCTTTCTCGCGCTTTGCGCCTTCGCCAAAGCCGGGTAGTCTGTAGGCGAGGATGAACTTTGACCGCCGCCGTACTTCCAACTGAGCAGACCCCGTCACCCGGCCCCGATCCACTTTACGAGTCCCCGCTGTCGCACCACCCATTTCTGGATATTCTTTCACAGCGGGTGATGATCTTTGACGGCGCCATGGGCACGCAGATTCACGCCGCCAACCTGTCCCTGACGGACTATTGGCAACGGGAAAACTGCCCGGAAGTGCTGGTGTTGAGCCGGCCGGATGTCATCGCCTCCATTCACGCCGCCTATTACGCCGCCGGCGCCGACACCGTGGAGACCAACACCTTCGGCGCCAACAAACTGGTGCTCGCGGAATTCGGCCTGCAGGACCGCTGCCGGGAAATCAACCGCGTGGCAGCGCAGATCGCCCGCCAGGCGTCCACCCCTTTCGCCACGCCGCAGCGGCCGCGCTTTGTCGCCGGTTCGGTCGGCCCGGGCACCAAGTCCATTACCCTTGGCTACACCACGTTTGAAGCCATGCTGGATTCCTATGCCGAGCAGATGCGCGGGTTGCTGGAGGGTGGCGTGGACGCCATTCTCATTGAAACCTGCTTCGATCTTTTGCAGATTAAGGTCGCAGTCATCGCCGCCTTGGACGCCATGCGCGAAATGGGCCGCCGCCTGCCGATTATGGCGCAGGTGACCATGGAAACCAATGGACGCATGCTGCTCGGCACCGAAATAAGCGCCGTCATCGCCACGCTGGAAGCGTTACCCGTGGATGTCCTGGGCCTCAACTGCGCCACCGGACCCGACGCGATGCGGCCGCATGTGGCGGCGCTTAGCACGGATTGCACCCGTTACCTTTCCGTGCAACCCAACGCGGGCATGCCGCTAACCGAGCAAGGGCGCCCGCGCTATCCGTTGACGCCGCAGGCGCTGGCCGAAGCCCACCGCGAATTCGTCCAAGCCTTCGGGGTGAATATCGTCGGTGGTTGTTGCGGCACGACACCCGAACATATCCGCTGCGTGGCCGAGGCCCTGCGCGGCCTGGCGCCAAAACCCCGCCCCGCCTTCGGCCGGACGGCCTCGCCTGAACAAGCGGTGGTGTCGTCCTTATACGGGGTGGTGACGGCCCGGCAGGATACCTCGATATTACTCATCGGTGAGCGCACCAACACCAACGGCTCCAGACAATTCCGGGAAGCCCTGCTGGCCGGCGATGTGGACACGCTGGCCGCCATCGGGCGCGACCAGGAAAAGCAGGGCGCCCACGTTATCGACGTCTGCGTGGATTATGTCGGGCGCGACTCCGTGGCGGACATGCGGCAGGTGGTGGCGCGTTTCGCCCAGGAGATTCGGGCGCCGCTGATGATTGATTCAACCCAGCTGGATGTCATTGAAGCCGGTCTGCAGGCGGCGCCGGGCAAATGCATCGTCAATTCCATCAACCTCGAGGAAGGCGAGGAAAAGCTGGCCAAAATGTGCCGCCTGCTTAAACGCTACGGCGCGGCCATTGTCGCCGGCGCCATCGACGAAGATAAAACCGAGGCTATGGCCAAAACCGCCGACCGGAAACTCGCCATTGCCCGCCGTCTGCACGGGCTGCTGACCGCCCGATACGGCCTGGCCGAAACGGACATTTATTTTGATCCGCTCATTTTTCCGATTGTCACCGGCCAGGAAGAAGTGCGGCGTCTGGCCCTGGAAACCATTGAGGGCATCCGCCGCATCCGCGCGGAATTTCCCAACTGCCACACCACGCTGGGACTTTCCAACGTGTCGTTTGGACTCAAGCCCTATGCCCGGCTCGTGTTAAACAGCGCTTTTTTCGCGGAATGCGTCCAGGCGGGCCTTACTTCGGCCATCGTTCATGCCAGCAAAATTCTGCCGCGGAACAAAATTGATCCGCAACATTACCAATGGGCGTTGGACTTGATCTATGATCGCACCCGCCCGGATTATTCGCCCCTGGCCCTGCTTAGCGCCTTGGGAGAGCCCTGCCGCGCCGGCGGAACCGTGGAAGGATTGCCGCTGGAAGAGCAATTGGCACGCCATATTGTCGACGGCGAAAAAAAGAATTTGCAGGCGCATCTGGATGCGGCTCTGCAAAAATATCCCGCCTTACAGATTATCAACGATTTTCTGTTGGCGGGCATGAAGACCGTCGGCGAACTCTTCGGCCGCGGTCAGATGCAATTGCCCTTTGTGCTGCAAAGCGCCGAGGTGATGAAAGCCGCCGTCGCCCATTTACAGCCGCACCTGCCGAAAGTGGGTGGACAAAGCCGCGGTAAACTCGTCCTGGCCACGGTCAAGGGCGATGTGCACGATATCGGCAAAAACCTGGTGGACATCATCTTGTCCAATAATGGCTATACGGTCTACAACCTCGGCATCCGCCAGCCGATCGCCGATATCATTGCCGCGGCCCAAAAAAATGGCGCCCACGCCATCGGCCTCTCCGGCCTGCTGGTGAAATCCACGCTGGTGATGCGGGAAAATTTGATCGAATTGAATCGCCTGGGAATCACTTGGCCCGTCCTGCTCGGCGGCGCTGCGTTAACCCGTAAATACGTGGAGGGCGAGCTGCGCGCCCTTTATCACGGTCCACTTTTCTATGGGCAGGACGCCTTCGAGGGGCTGAAAATTATGGATCATGTGGCCGCCGGTAAGATCGCGGAATTGCTCATCGCCACCGGTGAGCCGGCCGATCGCGCCGGGCTACGGGCGGAGCAGGCCGGAGCCGCCGCTCCCGCGCCCGCCGCTTCCGCCCCGCCACCCGCGACGCCCGGCCGCACCGGCTTGCCAACTCCCGAAGACTATGCCCCGTCCGATATTCGCCACGATAATCCCCTCGTACCATTGCCTTTTTATGGACCGCGCGTGGTGCGCGACATTCCCGTGGAAACCGTGTATCCCTACCTCGACGAAGTGGCCCTGTTCCGCGGTCAGTGGCAATTCCGCAGTGGTACGATGGGGCGAGATGAGTTTCGCCGCTGGACGCAAGAACACATTCGACCGATTTTCGAGCGTATCAAGCGCCGCTGCCAGGAACTGAATTTGCTTCAACCCAGGGTGGCCTACGGCTATTTCTGGGCCCAAAGTCAGCGCAACGATCTGCTCATCTATGCTCAAGATCAGAAAACCGAAATCCTGCGTTTCCATTTCCCCCGCCAGACGCAGCGCAAACGCTGGTGTATCTCCGACTTTTTCCGCCCCGTGGAATCCGGACAGATGGATGTCGCGGCGCTGCAATGCGTGACCATCGGCCCGGAGCTGGGGGCTTATGAAAGGCGTCTGTTTCAGGAGGGTCACTATCAGGATTATCTGTATATCCACGGCCTGGGCGTGCAGATGGCCGAGGCTCTCGCCGAAATGTGGCATCACCACATCCGTCGGGAATGGGGCATTGACCAGCACGACGGCCCGAATCCGCGCGATCGGTTCGCGTGCCGGTTCCAGGGTTGCCGCTACAGTTTCGGTTATCCGGCCTGCCCGAACCTGGAGGACGAGGAAAAGCTGTTCCGTCTGCTGGATCCCACCCGCATCGGCTGCACCCTTACGGAAAACTGGATGATCCAGCCCGAACAATCCACCTCCGCCCTGGTGGTCCATCATCCCCAGGCCCGTTATTTCAACGTGGGTCCAGCATCGTCTCGGGAAGCGCCCGCTTCAATATCCTGATCCAGTTCCGGCCAATCCATGGTTACCGTGTTCCAACGGATCTCCCAATCCACCGTGTCGTAACGGTGGCTCAACCGGTTCCTCATACCAACCCCATCCTCCCACGGAAGGAAAGGATGCCGCGCGCGCCCGGCACTGGAAACCTGCGCCGCCGCCTCTGCTCTAACCTCAACCGGACCTACCAGAGCACGCTGCGGCAGACGCACGCTCGCCAGGTCGGCGCGGGTCTGGCCGCGGGACAGCTCAACGGCTTCGCGGACATAGGCCGGCGGGTGCATGGCAGGTTTGGCGCGCCACCGCCATCTCCAGTGCGCCAGTTTCGCGCGGCGGGCTAAGACCGGCGGTTTGAAAAATTTCCTTGCATTGCCCGCGGCGAAGGGTATAATAATAGAAGAAGCCACCGCAGGTCGCAGGCAAGGATCGTCCTAGCACGATGCGTCTCGTACGCGGCCATACGGCTGATCCGGGAGCGACCGCCAAGTGGACTGTGATTGCCGGGCTGGAAGGCGCCCATCGGTCGGCGGCGCATCCCAGCGGCGTTCAGTCCATTTCCCAGAAAAAGCGGTGGCTTTTTTGTCGAAGCAGCGAACTACCAGCCATCAGCGGTCTGCGCTCAGCCACCCATGATAAGCGGCCCGCCACGAGCCACTGATAGCTGAAAGCTGAAAGCCGATTGCTGAATACTGACCGCTAACGGAAACACCCTTATGCCCCCCACCATGGATCGTCAGGAATTGCTGCGGCATCCCATCGCGCACATCGATATCACCACCCAACCCGCCATCGTGGAGCTGGTGGAGTCCATGCAGGCCATGGCTTTCTCGGCACGGGATCTGTATCGCGCCGCGGATATTTTTGACCGCATGTTGCGCGACACGGATTGCGCAATTATTTTGACGCTGGC
>JAKCCC010000044.1 GCA_021838985.1 Planctomycetota bacterium | reverse complement strand
GGACTTGTATGATCATCCGGCGGAGGTCATCCGCTAAGGCGGCGGTAAAAAATAAAAGTATCAACTTTCTGGCAAACATGGTATGATAACTATGCATGAGACCTGCTGCGGTTCTAACACGGAAGTTCAGACGCATTTGGCCGCTCCTTGATGAGCGCGCCCGGCGCCTCATGGCTGCTAACGAGGCGGTGGGATTGGGTTATGGTGGGGTTTCCCGGATACACCGTGCTTGTGGCTTATCCCGGAAGGCCATCAGCAAAGGGATTCGTGAGATTGCCGTTGGAGAGCCCCTGCCTCCGGGGCGTATCCGTCGTTCGGGCGCGGGACGCAAGAACCTGACGCAAACCGATCCCTCGCTGCTGACAACCTTGGAGAGTTTAATTGACGGCGGAACCCGTGGTGATCCGGAGTCTCCTTTGCGATGGATATGCAAAAGCACACGGACTCTCGCTGCCGAACTCAGTAACCAGCGGCATCCGATCAGCTATGTCAAAGTCGGCCAACTCCTGCATGCGCAGAACTATAGCCTGCAAAGTAATCGCAAACTGGAAGAGGGCCAAGATCATCCGGACCGGGATGCCCAGTTTCGCTATATCAACAATTGCGTCAAGCGGGCGATGGTGGCGGGCAGGCCGGTTATATCGGTGGACACCAAGAAGAAAGAACTGGTGGGTAACTACGCGAATGCCGGGCAACAATGGTTGGTTTCCAAGCAACCCCGGAAGGTCAAGGGGCATGACTTCCCAAGTCCTGAAGTGCCGCGGGCCTTTCCTTATGGCATTTACGATCTGGGGCGTAACGCCGGATTTGTGAACGTCGGCACGGATCATGACACGGGAGCGTTTGCGGTGGCGTCAATCCGTGGTTGGTGGCGATTTGAAGGTCGAAAACTCTATCCCGAAACCGACCAGCTTTTAATCACCGCCGATGGTGGGGGCAGCAATGGTTCGCGGCTGCGTCTCTGGAAATTGGAATTGCAGGCCTTTGCCGATGAGAGCGGACTGGAACTTTGCGTGTGCCACTTTCCGCCGGGCACCAGCAAATGGAACAAGATCGAGCACCAGCTCTTTTCCTTTATCTCATCAAACTGGCGGGGGGAGCCTTTGCGCGATTATCAAACCATTGTGAACCTGATTGCCAAGACGACCACGGCGAAAGGGCTGAAGGTGACCTGCCGGTTAGATCGCCACAAGTATCCGACCGGCCGAAAAGTTTCCGATCAGGAGATGCGATGTGTGAACTTAAAACGCAATCATTTTCATGGTGATTGGAACTACGTCATCGCCCCCAATCGTTGAGCCATACTTGATACCTTTATTTATTACCGACGCCTTACCTTCTGTGACCCGTCCCCCGTCGTTACTCTGGTTACATTCTGGAAACGTGGTCCGTATCACCATGGCCGTGTTTCTTCGCGCGGCGCGAAGATTTTGGCCTGCGGGGAATCCCCGGTTTCCGGCGAAGAATCCACCCCCGGCATAGGCCACCCCGGCGACTCTGCGACGCAGGGGTTGTGGGTTTGGTTGCGGCGGAGCCGGGCTGGGGCTTCGCTGGTTGCGACCGGGCCGCGCCGGGGAAATCCTCGCAATCTGTGGATTTATGGGGGCCGCCTGTATAGGCCGCGGCGACCTCGACCCGCACGCGTTACGTGCAATGGCGTTCGACGAAATCCAGGATCAGGTGCAGGATGACCTGGTGGGCTTCCTGCACCGGTGCGGTGCGGGAACTATTTACCACCACGGCCAAATCGCAGACGGCCAGATTTCGCCCGCCGCCTTTGCCTAAAAGGCCAATGGTTTTGCCGCCTCTACTGCGCATTTGCTGGCAGGCGCGAATCAGATTTTCACTGTTGCCGCTGCTGGAGAAGACTGCCAGTACGTCACCCGGCGCCGCGAAAGCGTCCACTTGACGGGCAAATACCGTGTTAAAGTCCCAATCGTTGGCAATGCAGGTCAACGCCGTCGGGTCCGCGGCCAGGCACAGCGCCGGCAGGGCCCGGCGGTCCGAGCGGCTGTACCGTCCGGTCAATTCCTGGGCCAAGTGCATAGCCTCAGCAGCAGAACCGCCGTTACCGGCGGTGAGGAGTTTATGGCCAGTGAGAAGTGCCTGCGTAATCGCGGCGCCGATGGCTTCGATAGTGGGAAGCTGGGCCTGCAAGCCGGCGATAACGCGGGCTGAGTCGGCGATATTTTCCGCCATCCATTTCGGGTGATCCACCGTTTTGTCCCCTATCTATTGTTCCCCCTATAATGCTGAAGATTATAAGCACCGAGGACGATAAATGCACCGTCGCTATTTGTACCCATTCCGGACGCACCGCCTGCCGCACGTGGTGACGGACATTTTGATTATCGGCGGGGGGGTGGCGGGGCTGCGGGCAGCGATCGCCGCCAGCGAAGGGGCGGAAGTACTGGTGGTCTCCAAGCAGCAGCTGTTCGAATCGAACACCTATTATGCCCAGGGTGGCATCGCCACCGTCCTACGCCCGGAAGACAGCTTCGCCAGCCATATCCACGATACTCTTCAGACGGGCTGCGGCTTAAGCGACCAGGCCGCGGTGGAAACCGTGGTGAAAGAGGCTCCCGCCCGCATTGAGGAACTGATCCGATGGGGCGCCAACTTTGACCGGGAAACCGACGGCAAACTGGCCTTCGGCCGGGAAGGCGGCCATTCTTTCGCCCGCATTGTCCACGCCTTGGGTGACGCCACGGGCCGCGAACTCGCCAACTGTTTAGGCGCGGTGGCCCGCAGTCGGGAGCCGATTTCCATTCTCGAGCACACCTTCATTCTGGACTTGCTCACTGTGGACGGGCGCTGTATAGGGGCGCTGGCCTGGACGCCGCAGCGGGGTCTTTTCACCATTTTCGCCCGGCAGACGCTCCTGGCCAGCGGCGGCGCTGGGGCGCTATTCCGAGAAACCACCAATCCTCCCATTGCCACGGCGGACGGGCTGGCGATGGCTTGGCGAGCCGGGGCGAAGCTGCGCGATGTGGAGATGGTCCAATTCCACCCGACCACCATTTACATCGCCGGGGCCACGCGATTCCTGATCAGTGAGGCCGTGCGCGGGGAAGGAGCGAAACTGATCGATCGCAGCGGCTATCGCTTCATGCCCGACTACCACCCCATGGCGGAGCTGGCGCCGCGCGACGTGGTGTCGCGCTGCATTCTGGCCCAGATGGGTAAAACCGGCGCTACCCACGTGTTTCTCGATTGTCGGCACATGGGGGAAGAAGGATTCAAGAGCCGATTTCCCGGCATCTACGCGGTGTGTCGCCGGTTCGGCATCAATCCGGGCCAGCAGCCCATCCCGGTGCATCCCAGCGCCCATTACATGGTGGGGGGCATTTGGTGCGATCTGCAGGGCCGCAGCAGTCTGGAGAATCTTTACGCCATCGGTGAGGCCGCCTATACCGGCTTGCACGGGGCCAACCGTTTGGCGAGTAATTCGCTGATTGAGGCGCTGGTGTTTGGCAAGCGTGCCGGTGAAGATGCCGCCGCCCGCCTGGCCGGGCACAGCCGCCCCCCTGAAGCCCCGCGGCTCGCCGCCGAGATTCCCCCCAGCGACCGCACCGAGTTAGACATGCCCGACGTGCTCAGTTCCCTGCGTTCGCTGTTATGGCGCAATGCGGGGATTGAGCGGGTCGGCCCACGGCTCAACGAGGCGGTGGAAATCATCGATTTCTGGTCGCATTATCTACTGGATAAGGTGTTTGACAGTCCACCCGGCTGGGAGTTGCAGAACATGCTCCAAGTCGGCCGGCTGATCACCGCCGCAGCAGGAGCGCGGCAGGAAACACGCGGCGTACATTATCGCACTGATTTTCCCACTGCCGATGATGTGCACTGGCGCTGCCACCTGGATTGGCCCGCCAGCGCGGTACAACCGATCCCGGCGGCGGTATAAAGCGCTTTACCCCACATCGGCCAGGGTGATCGCGTCACCATACTGGCGAAGCAGGTTGGCACGGAGATTCTGATGGCAGGGGGCGATCAGATGGGGATCCGCGGCGACCACCGCCAGTGCGTCGCGGCGGGTCAACGGCAAGAGCACGCCGTCGAAAAGAAATTCAGGGAAGTGGAAATCGGGGCAGCCGCTTTGCCGGGTGCCGACCAATTCTCCCATGCCGCGTAATTTCAGATCTTCCTCGGCGATTTTAAAACCGCTGGAATATTTCTCCAGCGCGGCCAGCCGGGCGGCGGCTCGCCTTATCGACTCGCCCTCCTCGGCGACCTGGCTGGCGGTGTCATCGGTGTTGAACGTGTCTGCCTGCGGCAGCACCAGCAGCCGGCTCGCCCCCGGAGGTTCCGCCCCACTCGCCTGGACGGTACGCGACTCAACCGGGCCGGCGGATCTGCCTTGGGCGCCCGGGGCGGCTCGCCTTGTTGAGTCGCCTTCTTCGGCGACCCACCCGGCGCCTGCCGCCGGCATCCGCGTCTTCACGCCGGCGGCATCGGATAGAAACACGCACAGTGACCGTTGCCCGCCCCGGCCGATACGGCCGCGCAGTTGATGCAGCTGCGCCAGACCAAAACGGTCGGCATGTTCGACGATCATCAGGGTGGCGTTGGGCACGTCCACGCCTACTTCAATAACGGTCGTGCAGACCAGCACGTCGATATTGCGCTGCCGGAAATCCTCCATGACCCGGCGCCGCTGGGCGCTATCCATGCGGCCATGCAGCAGGCCGATGTGAAAGTTGCGCAGCACGCCATTCTGCAATTGGCGCTGCAGTTGAGCGACGTTTTGTAATTCCCGGGCGTTTTCCTCAATGCTCGGGGCTACGACGAAGGCTTGGCGACCGGCTTGCAGTTGGCCACGGATAAAAGCGTAGACTTTATCCCGTTGCGCCAGGGGTACCACGCGGGTCAAAATTGGCGTGCGGCCGGGCGGAAGCTCTTCGATGCTGGAAATGTCCAAATCACCGAACAACGTCATCGCCAGCGTACGGGGGATAGGTGTGGCGGTCATCACCAACGTATGCACGCCGGCATAGCGGTCGCGGATCACGGCCCGTTGGCGCACCCCGAACTTGTGCTGTTCGTCCACCACCAGCAGCGCCAAGTCCTTAAAGCGCAGGTCTTCCCGCAGCAGGGCGTGCGTGCCGACCAGGATATCCAGGGTTCCACCGGCCAATGCGGCCAGGGTTTGCTGACGCTCCGCGGCGGTTACGCCGCTGGTTAGCAGGCCCAGCCGCACGCGCGAGCGGGCCAGATAGCGCTGCAGCGTCAAAAAATGCTGCTCGGCCAGCACGGTCGTGGGGGCCAGCAGCGCCGCCTGGGCGGAGGCGGCCACCGCCATCAGCATCGCATACAGCGCCACGACCGTTTTGCCGCTGCCCACGTCACCCTGCAACAACCGGTTCATGGGGCGGGGCCGGGCTAAATCGCGCCGCAACTGCGCCACCACATGGTTTTGCCCCGCCGTCAACTGGAACTCGAACAACGCGCGGATGCGCCGATCCACCGCCTCATCCGTGCGCAGCGGACGGGCGGTGACCAGATTTTTCTGATGGTAGCGTTTGATGCCCACGGCCAACTGATACAGAAAAACTTCGTGATACGCCAGGGTTCGCCGCGCCTGGGTGATGGCGGCTTGATCCGTTGGCTGGTGAATTTGTTGAAGCGCCTGAGACCGGCCAAGCAAGTGGCGCTCGGCCAGAAAATTCGCCGGAAACCATTCCGGGACATGGACCAGCAGCTCCGCCAGATTTTCGCGGATAATCCTGGTAATTGCGGCACTAGGCAGTTCCACGGTGGCAGGATAGACCGATTCCAAGTGGGCTGTCGCCCAGCGGGCCGCCGGGCCACCGTCGGCGGCCGGGGTGGCCACGGGGGTGTCTAAAAGCTCAAAACGCGGCTGGACCATCTGGGGGAGGCGGTTGTAGATTCGCACCATGCCGGTGGCGCAAAGACTTACCCCCGGCACGATTTTGTCGCCTAAGTCCAGGCGATTAAACCACACCAGCGCGCAACGTCCGGAATCTTCTTCCAACCACGCCTCAAACCGCACCGGTCGCCGCCGGATGCGCCGCGTCTCGATGATGCGGCCCCGCACCGTTACATTTTCGCCGCCGCGCAACTGGGCGACTGGAACCTGCCCCTGGAACTGGATGTAAGCGCGGGGATAGTAGTGCAGCAGATCGGCACGCGTGACCACACCGAGTTTGGCGAACGCCTCCGTGCGCCGCGGCCCGACGCCCGTCATAAATTGCACCGGTTGATCAAGCGGTCCAGCGCCTGCGGGCGCCGGGCCGGGCGCTGGAATGGTTTGCGCCCCCATGGCCGTTATCATAGCTCTATTTCGGAATGGGCGGCGGGGCGTCCGGAAACAGGCCCTTCAATTCCTCGAGGCTCTGGGCCGCGGCCCACTGCGCCAGGCCATGCTTCCAAATCAGCGTGTCCGGCTTAATTTCACCGGTCCTGATCTTGCCGGCCAGAGTCGGCGGATCAAATGGCCCGGTCTGGTTGCCGTTAACCGCGACAAAATAGGAAGGACCAGCCGCCAGCGGCGGCGGCGAACCGGCGGTGGAAGCCATGGCTCCGGCCATCTGTCCGCCAATGGCCACGCCCACTCCCATGCCCGCCCCGATACTGGCCATGCCTCCCCCCGGATTGCTGGCAGCCAGCGGAATGGCGGTGGCGGTTTGGAAACGCGTGTATTGGCCCATATCCCCCAATACGCCCATTTTGGTGCGGGTATCCATGGCCTGCTCCACCTCCGGCGGAAGCGAGATATTTTCCACGTAAAACAGCGTCAGCGCCACGCCCAGGCTGGCCAGGTCGGGTTTAATCTTTTCCAGCGCCAGTTGGCTTAGCTTGCTGTAATTGCCCGCCAATTCCAGCGCCGGTATGTGCGCCTGGCCTAAGACATCGGTAAAGCGCGAAACAATGGTGTCGCGCATCTGGTCCGCGATCTGGAACGTCTCGAATTCGGGATTGGTGGCCACTTGCTGGCGCAGAAAAGTGGTCGGGTCGCTGACGTGCATGGCGTAGGTGCCGAAGGCGCGGATGCGCACCACTCCGAACTGGGCGTCGCTCATCATAATCGGATTTGGCGTACCCCATTTCAGATCCGTGAACTGCCGGGTACAGATAAAATAAACCTCCGCCCGGAACGGCGAATCAAACCCGTACTTCCAGCCTTTCAGCGTGGATAGAATGGGCAAATTTTGCGTTTGCAGGCGGTACATGCCCGGGGCAAACACGTCCGCGAGCTTCCCTTCATTAACAAAAACCGCGGTCTGGCCTTCGCGCACGGTCAACTGGGCGCCCATCTTTATTTCGTTGTTATAACGCTGGAAGCGCCAGGCCAGAATGTCGCTCTGGTCGGGTTCCGTCCATTGAATGATGTCGATGAATTCGCCGCGAACCTTTTGAAACAAGCCCATGGACAGCCTCCTTCGCTACGCGTTCCACGCGACGTTTATCTTACCTTAACCACGCTCCCGATCGCGATCAACCGCGCTCGGCAAGGCTTCGGCGGCATACCACGGCACGGTTTGGCGCAGCCCATCGTCAAAATACGTAACGGGCTCATAACCGAGCACGGCCCGGGCCTGGGAAATGTCGGCCAGTGAGTCGCGCACATCGCCGGGCCGGGCCGGGAGGCGCCGGGGCTCCACCCGCCGCCCCAGCAGCGTTTCCAGTTTGGCCAGGAGCTGGTTCAAACTGATATTCTGCCCGCACGCCACGTTAAGTACCTGCCCGCACAAGGGCCGACGGGTTGTCCCAGCGAGCAAATTCGCCCGCACCACGTTGCTGACATGGCAGAAATCACGGGTCTGGTTGCCGTCACCGAAAATTTGCGGCGGCTGGTTCCGCAGAATGGCGCTGATAAAGGCGGGAATTACGGCGGCATATTGGCTATGGGGGTTTTGCCGTGGGCCGAATACGTTGAAGTAGCGCAGCGAAATGGTGCTCAGATGATACAGCGTGCTATACACGCGGGCATATAGTTCACCGGTAAATTTGCCGATGGCATAAGGGCTTTTCGGCGCCGCGGGCATGTCTTCCCGCTTGGGCAGCGTGGGGCTGTCGCCATAGGCGCTGCTGCTGGCGGAATACACCACGCGGTGCACGCCGGCCTTGCGGGCAGCCTGCAACACGTTCAGGGTGCCGTTGATATTAACCGCGTTATAGCGCACGGGATTATCCACAGAGCCAGGCACGCTGCCCAGCGCCGCCACATGAAACACCACCGCTACACCGTCCGCGGCGCGCTCGCAAGCCGCCAAATCTGTGATGTCGGCACAAAGAAACTCAATGGCGCTGGCGAGCTCCTTTAAATTCTCCCTGGCGCCGGTGGAAATATTGTCCAGCACCCGGACTTTCGCCCCGGCCTGGAGGAGGCCGCGCACCAGATGCGAGCCAATAAATCCCGCCCCGCCGGTGACCAGGACCGGAAGACCACGATAGTCTGAAGAGTCAGTCGTCATCGCACTTACTTCCCTGCGGTGTTCGGTGTTTGGTTTTCGGTGTTCGGGATGTCTTTGCGAAGCTTCAGAGCTTTACCGAGGGAAAAGAGCATCTTTGAGATCCGTTTCGCTTCATCCACGAGGTCCCGCATGGTGGTGGCGTCGATGATCCCGATCTGCGCTGCGATATAAAGCTGTGTTCTCAACTCGGCAGCCGAGCCGCGCGAAATGGCCAGGAACCTGGCGAAATCCTTACCCCCTCGTTCGCAACCTTTGGCGATATTGGAGCCGATGGACACCGCCGCCCGCTGCATCTGATCCCTCAGGCAGGCGCTTCTGGAGTTTTCCAGCAATTTGTGGAGGCGCACCGCCAGCCGGCACGCCCGTTTCCAGACCTCGAGATCCTCAAAAGACTGATACATGCAGGCTCTCCTGAATACTTCATATATCCGGCATACGACCGAGGTTCCAGTGTTCAGCCGCTGAAAACCGAACACTGAACACTCCGGGATAACCCCCGCAAGGCGGCGGTTATCCCGCGGGAATCACGCCCATAGCGCCTTGCCGTCCGGCTCCGGGTGCAACCGGCGGTCGGCCCACGGCATGATAATGCAGCCCGGCGGCGGCCACCTTGCCGCTGGCCAGGCAGTTTCGTCCGTCAAAAACATGCCGTCCGCGCATCAGGGTTGCAATATGTTCCCAGTTCTGCGTGATAAAGACCGGCCAATCGGTCAGCAGGGCGATGGCGTCGGCCCCGCGTGTACAGGCACAAATGTCACGCTGCCACTGCACGCGTTCGCCGAGAATCCGCCGGGCGTTGTCCATGGCTTGCGGATCATAGGCGCTAATGGTCAGACCCGCGGTCAGGAGGTGGCGCAGGACGTCGAGACTGGGCGCCTCGCGCATATCATCCGTGTCCGGCTTGAATGCCAGGCCCCAGACGGCCACCCGCGGGTGGTCCAGGCCGCGCAGCGTCTCAATGATCCGCTGCGCAAAGAGCGCTTTTTGTCGCGCATTGACTTTCGCGATGGAGTCCAGCAGATGCGGCTCCAAATTCGCCTGCCGCAT
>JAKCCC010000043.1 GCA_021838985.1 Planctomycetota bacterium | reverse complement strand
TTAACGCTCAAACTGCGCCAGGCTCTGGATGGCTCCAGCCAGGCCGCGGAGTGGTTTGACATCGTCAGCGCCCATGCCGTCAGGCTGGAATTCGCCGCGCTCACGGTGCACGCCCGGACGGTGGTGCAGAAATACACCGGGCGGGCGGATTGGAATTTCCTGCGGCAGTTCAAGCGGCGCTATCCGGGCCTGACCGTCTTCGGCAGTGGCGATGTCTATACCGCGCAGGATGCGTTGAGGATGTATCGGCAGACCGGCGTAGACGGGATATGGATCGCCCGCGGCGCCATCGGCAACCCCTGGATCTTCCGGCAACTGGCCGCGCTTCTGGCGGGCGATCCGCCCCCGGCGCCGCCGCGGATTCATGAACAGCGTGACGCCCTGCGGGAACACTTCGATCTGGCTTTAAGGCTTTATCCGCAGGAGCAGGCTGCGCGACACATGCGCAAAATGGGAATCAAATATGCGCGGTGGCATCCGCGGAGCGCGCAGGTCTGGCAGGAATTTATCGCAGTGCGATCGCGTGCCGACTGGGAAAATGTCTTAGCTAAGCATTATGTAGTGGAGGGTCCCGGTCGCCAAGAAAGGCGACTCGACAAGGCGAGCGGCGAAGCGCCTGACGCCGCCGGCGAGCCGTACCGCGAGGGCTCCGGCGGCGGGGAAGACGCCTTTGATCGCGATCCCGACGCCGGCAAAATATGAGCGACTGCCCTGACCACGGGGCCTTGGGGCGCCGCCCGGACCCCTACCCCGACAAGGTCTCCGGGGCGGCGCTTCGACCGGGGGCTATATATGTGTATGCAAGATAGGCGGAAAGCTTGGTGCCATTGCGTCGTCGTGTTGTGATTCCGGCGGCCGTGCCGCGCCGCTTGCTGATCATTAAACCCAGCTCCCTGGGCGACGTAGCCGCCACGCTGCCGCTGCTGTGCGATCTGAAAAGGCTCTATCCGCAAAGTCGAATTGACTGGCTGATCGCGCCCGCGTTCGCCGATCTGCTCAAGGGGCATGATGCCATTGATGAGTTGATCTGGTTTGAGCGCCGGGGCCTCGCCCACTGGTGGCTTAATCCTCGCCACAGCGCCGCGTTGTTCTCGCTGGTGCGGCAACTGCGTCGCAAACACTACGACCTCGTGTTGGATGCCCAGGGATTGCTGCGCAGCGCCCTGCTCGGCTGGCTAAGCGGAGCGCCGCGGCGCATCGGCTTCGCCGACGCCCGCGAAGGCGCGGCCTGGTGGTATACGGACCGGGTGAATGTCGCGCGGAGCGACCACCTGGCGGTCATACGCATGCGCCGCCTGCTGCGCCCCTTGGGCGAGGCGGCAACGCCGGCCGAGTTCCGCGTTCCCATTCAGGCCCAAGCGCTGGGCCGCATGCAAGCCCGTCTCGCGGGGGATCGCCCGCTGGCGGCGCTAATTCCCGGCGCCCGCTGGCCCGCAAAGTGCTGGGCCCCGGCCGGCTATGCCCAAATCGCAAGCCGCCTGGTCGAGACGGGCTATCAAGTGGCTCTCGTTGGTTCCGTCGCGGAAACGGCGCTTTGCCGGGCGGTGCTGGAGCAGACCAACATTGCCTTAAGTCGGTCGTTGTCGAGCCGGGGAAACCTTCCGTTGAATCTGGCCGGGCAAACCACCTTAGCGGAATTGATCGCCCTGCTGTCACGCTGCCGCATCGTGATTGGCAACGACACCGGCCCGCTCCACGTCGCCGCGGCTTTGGGCCGCCCTCTGGTGGGTTTGTATGGCCCCACCGCGACCAGTTCCGTTGGCCCTTATGGTCAAACGGAACATGTCCTGTGCTTCGGCCAACCTGGTGCTTACCGCGCCGCCGCTCCGGATCCGGCCGCCACTCTGGCCAAGCTGCCCGTGGACGCGGTCTGGGCGGCTATCCAGAGTTGCCTTTCGATCCGATAATGGCGAGACTAAAGCCCCATAATGCCCGATGGGCCTCCATGGGAACCTGGTATGATTAATGAAAAGTTCCGCAACACCATCGTCGGTATAACCATTTTGATTGCCGCCGGGTTGCTCACCTGGGGAGCGTTTCTGCTGGGGCGACTGCCCCCAATCGGTCCGTACGCGCCCTATCACGTGACCTTGCTGGCGCCCAACGCCGACCGGCTTAATGCCGGCGATCCGGTGGATCTCAATGGCGTGATCGTCGGTTCGGTGGCCGAAGTTACCTTGGCCCACAATCTGCGGGGCGCGCGTGTCGTGCTGAATATCTATCAGAGCGTACGGCTGCCCGTGAACACCCAAGTCCGGATCGGGGCCCAAACCATTGGCGCTTCTTATGTGGCTATGACCATTCCCATCCCGCCGGCGAAACGCTTTCTACCAACGGACGGCACCGCCCGGCTGCCCGCCACCGTGGCGTCGCCGTCATTGCTGCCGCCGGCCGTGATCCGGGATTTTTCCACCATCGCCTGGCGTTTCGACCGGCTAAGCGCCAAGTTGGATCACGTGGCTGACGATCTGCATACGCTGCTTAAGCCCGTGGCTCTGAGCCAGCCGGAACGGACCGGAGAGGCGCCGATTGCCGCCGATATGAATAACATCAGTGCTTTAATACAGCGGCTTAATACCACCGTCAATTCTCTGAACCGCCTGCTGGCCGATCGAAAACTACAACACCAGGTGCGGGAGATCATCGCCAACGCGGCCGCAGCTTCACGCGAATTGAAAGCGACGCTCCAACACTTCAACGCCGCCGCCGGCGCCTTTCATGGCGCGATCGCCCAGGCGGGCGACGCCGCTGGGCAGGTGGATCGCGCGGCGAAAGTCATTCGCGAGCAGGTCGTAGCGCTGAGCCTCCAGCTGTCGCAAATTCTAAGCCATATCAATACCATCACCGCCACCATCGCCGCCGGCCATGGCACCGCCGGGCGCTTCGTGAATGATCCGCGCCTGTACAACGCCCTGTTGGATGTGACGCACCGGCTCAAGAGAACGGTCGACGCCCTGCACGCGCTGGTCAAACAGGTCCGCGCCGAAGGTTTCGACGTGCACGTAGGGCTGTAACCAGAAGCGCCGCAAGGGCGCGTTTGAAGGTATTCTTCTTCGCCGGCGTCTGGTCATTCGGTCTGGCTCTGCCGGGCCGGTTGGAGCCGCAGCGCCGCCGGCGCTAGGCCCCGGCGTACCGGCTTTTGCCGTTCGCCCCGGGTACCGCGTCACGCTGGTGCACCACGGATTGGGCGCCGCCCGTTTCCTGCCGTTTGACGCCTAGGGCCGGCTATTCGTCAGCGAACCGAACCACCGGTGGATCGACCTGTCAGGCGACTCGGACCAGCGTGGTTATTTCCAGAAAAACCCCGTGTTTCTTGCCGGCTTCGGAAGCATTCAGGCGATGGTCTACCGCCACGACTGGCTCTCGTCGGCCCAGTCCGGGGCGAGCTACAAAATCCACGACAACGGCGCCGGTCTACGCGCGGGCAAATCATCCCCAGCATTCCCGCCGGCCAACTGCCCAGCGGCGGCGGGCATTGCTGGCGTAGTCTGAGCGTTACGGGACACCATATTTTTACCACGATCGGCGATGTGGGGAGTAGCGACTTCTGGCATGGAGCCGCGGATCTCGCTAAGACCCGGCGGGAAAAGATAGGGCGTTTCAACCGCGATCGAATCCCCCCCGTATATTCGTGCCCGGGCCTACGCAACACCGACACAGCGCTGCCATTCCATCACCTTAAGCGTCATTATACCGCCCGCTGGGATCACGCTTCCGTATCCCCGGTCCAGCGGACAAAGCCTTCGATGGCTTCATATTCGGCCAGGCCGAGCTGATTGTAAAGCACCGCGGTGGCGCGGTTGCGGTCTTCGGCGCGCTGCCAGAATTCGCGGCCATCGCTGCCAGGAAACATGGCCCGATCTTTCTGGCTTTGATGTTTGAAAATAGCGTCACGCTTACGTAGCAACTCCTGCGGGCTTAGCGGAATCGCCATGTCGATATCCTCCGGCTCCCATTCCTGCCAGGCGCCGCGGTACAGCCACACCTCACAATCGGCAAACCACGCCGTGGAGCGTACTTTTTCCAGGGCTGCCAGCACGGCCTGCAGGCACACACGGTGGGTGCCGTGCGGATCGGAAAGATCGCCCGCCGCATAAATCTGGTGCGGTTGGACGCGCTCTAATACCTGCACCGTCAACTCAATGTCGCGCGGCCCCAGGGGATTCTTGCGAATCAGGCCGGTTTCATAGAACGGCAGAGTCAGAAAATGCAGCCGTTCCATCGGAATCTGACAAACCCGGGCGGCGGCACGGGCTTCCCCCTGCCGGATCAGCGCCTTGATGGCGCGCAGCTGTTCGCTATCTTCCTGGGCCGGTTTCTTGTTGCGGATAAACTGTTCCGCCTGCTGCTCCAAACGGCGAACGGCCTCCGCTTGAAGCCCAAACAGCCGGTTGAATTCCGCGGCGAAGTCCGCGAAGCGCAACGCATCGTAATCAAACACGGCAATGCTGCCGCTGGTCTGATACGCCACATGCACTTCATGGCCCTGTTCGGCCAGACGGATCAACGTCCCGCCCATGCTGATCACATCGTCGTCGGGGTGCGGACTGAACACCAGCACGCGTTTGGGAAAAACATTATCCGTCGGCCGGCGGATATCACCCGGACGTCGCGCCGCCTCCGGCTTGCCGCCCGGCCAGCCCGTGATGTTCTGGGTCAACATGCGGAAAACGTTCAGGTTGATCTCATAGGCAGGGCCGTGTTCCGCCACCAGGTCCTGCAGGCCGTGTTCGTTGTAGTCCTCATCCGTGAGTTTGAGGATCGCTTTTTTGAGCTGCCGCGAAAGCCAGATTACCGCTTTGCGGATCAGCGGGTCCTGCCAGTCAACCGGTCCAATCAGCCAGGGACATTTATACCGCGTCAGCTCAGCGGCGGCGGCGCGATCCAGAATGAATTGCACGTCGGGGTGGCGCTGCAGATAACTGGCGGCGACGACGGTGCTGACCGGCCCCTCCACCGCCTGGGCAATCACAGACGCTTTGGCTTCGCCGAAAGCCAGTAAGATTATCTGCCGCGCTTCCAGGATCGTCGCCACGCCCATGGTGATGGCGCGCCGCGGCACATGCTGCTGGCCGAAAAAGTCACTCGCCGCATCCAGACGGGTAAGACGGTCCAGCGTGATCAGGCGGGTGCGGCTTTCCAGCCGTGAACCGGGTTCATTAAAGCCGATGTGGCCGGTCCGCCCGATGCCCAGGATTTGCAAATCCAGTCCGCCGGCGTCGCGAATCGCCTGTTCATAATCGCGGCAGTATTGGGCCACCTGATCCAGCGGAAGCATACCGTCAGGAATGTGAATATTGCCGGGCGGAATATCCACGTGGTTGAATAGATTCTCCTGCATAAACCGCCGGTAGCTCTGCGGCGCCTCCGGCGGCATGGGAAAGTATTCATCCAAGTTGAACGTGATGACATTGGCCAGACTAAGCGCCTCGGCCTGGTGCAGACGAATCAGTTCACGATAGACGCCGATCGGCGTCGAGCCGGTGGCCAACCCCAGCACACACTTTTGGCCTGCGGCCTGCTTCCTGCGAATCAGTTCGGCGATCTTGCCCGCCACCGCACGGCTGGCCTCGGCGGCGCGGGGAAACACTTTCACCGGGAGGCGTTCGTACATCGCCTCATTTCCATCGATTGGGGTCAGGTCACGGTCAGGCATGGTTGTTCTCAAAGCAGGCCGCTTTACGCTGCACGATCACGGCTCCACGTCGACGGTGAATCTTGCGGCGTTTTGCTTATCCCTCTGGATTCTGATGCCGGTCTCCCACTACGTCAAGGGATGTGGCCGGATTTGGTGGGCGGAGGCACTCGAGGCGGCGCTGCACGTTATCCCGGTCCGCGCCGCGGCGGAGCAGTTCCGTCGCCCCGGCGACCCTCGGCGGACTTCTGCCAGGCCGCCCGGCGCCGCCGAGAGACCGTTAGAGCGTGTTATGAACTTTGAAGCCTGCGTTTTTCCACGTCCAGAGCGGGTTTTGTGCGTTCGTAGAGCCATGCACCCATTGCCGGCAGGGGCGTTGCAAATTAAAACATCTGAGTTTCCGGCGTTTTGGTGACTGTGACGCCTGAAAGTTCATAACACGCTCTAGTGCTCTGTCACCGCTTAACTTTCGGGTACCCCGTCCGCCGCCGTTCACCGGGTCGCCGTGGGCGGCTCGCTACGGCGACCCGGAGGTTCACCGGCCTGAAGGCCGGTGCTGCGGGTTCGGTGGCAAGTCTGAGGCTCTTTCTCCAACTCGAATTTTGTCGTTTGACAATGCATTAGCCCCAGTTTACGAACGATAAATTGGCCCCGCGGATACCGTCTACGCGTGGGTCTTTGTTTAAAACCAAGACGGCAGCGCCGGCCTGTCGGTGACTTTACGGCACTCTCCGGGTAATATTCCGGCGTGGTCCAGTGTGAAAGAGGCCATTAACATTGCCAACGACAAGAGCCATAGCCGCACCTGAACCGGCACCCAGATTCGGAATTGGGGAATGGTACGGGAAGTCCTTTATACGGCTCAACGGCGCTGAACGCCAGCGATTGGCGGAGATGGCGATGGGGCACAATAGCCATCCTGGCCCGATATGTCCTTTCCTAAGCCGGCCCGCTCAACCACGACCCTGCTGGAAGAAAGGTGGCGTTTGTTCGCTGCGGTTATTTGGGATGGCCGGTGAAGATGGTTCGGCAGAGGCCGTTCTCGGCCAGGATGGCGATCTGCGTGTGGTGTGTCCTTCGCGTTTTCACCAAGCCGAGACGGCCTACCGTGCAGTTGGGGGCGCGTTGCTCGGCACCAACCAACCCTGCGTGGTGGAGGAAATACGATTTCTCCAGCGCCCGCAATTGGTCCCAACCGGGAGAAAGGGACCGGCGTCGGATGAACGCCGCGCAATGCGAGGGGCAGGGCGGGAGGACGTAGGAAACATCGACTGTGTACTCGTGCATCCAACCGCTTTACCCATGCGCTGGTGTGCGCTTGAGATTCAGGCTGTCTATTTTTCGGGAGAAAAGATGCGCTTGCTCTTCGAGCACATCCGCAATTATCGAGGCGCCGGCCTGCCGTTTCCTGATCGCGTGCGTAGACCGGACTACCGTAGCAGTGGTCCCAAGCGGCTTATGCCACAGCTCCAGATTAAAGTGCCGACTTTACGGCGATGGGGCAAGAAGATGGCCGTCGTTGTGGACGCGGCATTTTTCCGAAACCTTGGACCAATGCAAGCGGTTTCCGACCCTTCCAACGCCGACATTGCCTGGTTTGCCGCAAGTTTTGATGAAACGGTTCAACCGGCGAAGCTGGTGATGGGTACGCCACACCACGTCACCCTGGAGCGGGCGGTGGAGGGACTCACCGGTGGCGATCCCGTTTCCTTGGCCGAGTTTGAGGCAAAGATTGTCGAAAAGCTCGAAAATGGGACCAAGGCTATAAACAGACGCAACAAATCATCCCCGAGCCCAGGCTAGGTTCCTGCCGAGCAGCAGCTCATATTTCTCCGCGTGTTGTCGGCTTTTCATGGCTACTCTGGCGGTGTCGAAGCCACACTCTGCCGCCCAGTGTCGGACTTCCGGCGTGTCGTCGTAGGTCATGAGAAAATCACCGCGAACATCCCGCATGAGACGGAACAACCGGGGGTGGTCCACTTCGGAAAAGCGGTAAAGTCTTTTTCCCGCAACCGTGTACGGTGGATCAATGAACAGCGCAATATTTTGTGCTCGACTGTAGAAACTAATCATGGCGAACGCGTCAGCCTGCTGAAACCCAATGCGATCCCGCCGCTCGGAGATCTCCCGGATGCGGCGGGCAATGGTCGCGGGGTACCAACGTGATCCGATGCCTTTTCCATTTTCGCCTTCTCTCATCACACTCGCGCCCGGGGCCATAATGCCACCATGTTGTACCCGGTTCCGCAACAGCGTTAGGAATGCTCGATCCAAGAGCGTGCGCGGGCGAGTGGCAAGGGCTTTGTGGACACCGGCGGGCGTGAGCGAGAACTCCCGAATTCGCTGAGCGAGGCGCGTTGCTTTGCCATTCAGGATGACGCGCCAAACGGCGCCAACATCAGGGTCCCGTTCGACGAGAAGTACACGTCCCGCCAGACCTTCAAACGCCACCGTAAGGCCGATAATACCACCGCCGGCGAAAGGCTCGAGGAATAACCGAGGAGGGGAGGCTAGCGACGCCAACCAACGCCGGATCTGGGGAACCAGCCAGGTTTTGCCCCCCGGGTATCGGAACACACTACGCTTGGGCACGCTGGCAACATTTACAATGCTGTCCAAGGGCGGAAAGAAGAGGGATGGCTGTGTTGTCATCAGACCCACCTACAACGCTCCGAGGTCCATTGGAAGTCGGCCTCCTTTTCATCTTGCCTTGGCCTGAGTGTATCCACGCTAGCGGCCGGGTGAGCCGCCAGAGCAGCGCCGGCACACTATACCGGATTTCCATACGTGGAGACGACCGGGATCGAACCGGCAACCCCTGCCTTGCAAAGGCAGTGCTCTCCCAATTGAGCTACGTCCCCATCTCGGCCAAGCCGACATAGAGCAGGAGAATTTTGAGCAGGCGATCAGGAGCGCAAATAGGGCTGGGGCGGAAGAGCCAACTATTCCCGTTCGGCCCGCATCCTCTGGCAGTCTTCTGTGCACCTGTTCGACGGTTCCGTCTCAACGCAGTCGAGACCGGGCAGGTGATTTACCATTTACTTCCTTTCCGCCGGCGTATCCACCGGCTGGGGACCGTACGACCACAAACCCCGCCGAAATACCAGCCGATCCAGCGATATCATCCCCGGCCCCGCGAGTAGCACCAATGCGGCCATCGCGATCAATGCCACATTGAAATCATAGCCGCCAAATCCTTCGGCACGGTATATCCACAAGGCGACAATCATGTCCACGATAATCGGAATGCTTATCACCCGCGCCAGCAGTCCTACCAGAAGCAAGATACCCCCGAAAAATTCCGTGCACGCGGATAAAGCCGCCCATACCAGCGGCGAAAATAAAACGGTGTGCGCTCCGCTGGCGATGGGCGCCGAGGCCGGAGTCGTAGGCAGCAGCGGCGGCACCGTGAACATGGATTTGGCGAACGCATGAAGACCTCGGCCACCGAACAGACCGAACAAATGCTGGCCACCGTAATAAATAAAAATGGCCCCCAAGGCCAGGCGGACCAGCAGCAGCCCCAGGCTGGTCGCAAACCCGCAGTTCCCCGCATTTTTATCAGTGGTGAAACAACAGACCATAACGCAGCTCCTTTCACATCCTGCCTATGCCCGAAATTGTACCATGGATCAGAGTGATCCGCAGTCAATACTGACTTGGCCGTTCTGTAGGGGGGGTGCAAGACAGATGTGGCGCGCCGGCGCCAAGTCTGCCAGGCACCCTTCGGTGTCACAACCTGGGTATTTCTTCGCACGACACGGAGATTTCTTTCGTAGCAAGGATGGCGATGTTCGGCGGGGCGTTACCCCCGGCAGAGATCACCCCGGCGACTCTTCGACGCGCGGACTATACATTTCGGTTGTCGGCGGAGTTTAGTCGCCACGGCGACCCGCGCTGG
>JAKCCC010000042.1 GCA_021838985.1 Planctomycetota bacterium | reverse complement strand
CTGGATCGCGGAAGCGCGCGCCAACGGCGCCTTGCAGGGCGTACCACCCTTGGTTTTAGCAGGCGGCCTGAATCCTGACAATGTCGGCGA
The DNA here is from genome assembly GCA_021838985.1 of Planctomycetota bacterium. GTDB lineage: Bacteria > Planctomycetota > Phycisphaerae > WQYP01 > WQYP01 > JAKCCC01. Next base: position 9,570 of record JAKCCC010000042.1, on the reverse strand, counting down.
GGCGATCCGCATCGCCCGGCCTTGGGCCGTGGATGTTTCCAGTGGAGTGGAGTTTCCCGGCCAGCCGGGAAGAAAAGATCCAGCGCGGATGCGTGCCTTCATTGACGCGGTGCGTCAGGCCGGCGCAGGCGCGGGTGCGAAGTAAAGAGGAGCAGCGATGACGGATCGTCCGCTTTTTTTCCTTTCCGCCGCCGAACCGAGTGGTGACGCGTTGGGCGCGGCCTTAATCGGGGCGTTGCGTCAGGAATTCCCCGACGGACAGTTCACCGGCATTGGCGGGCCAAAAATGATTCAGGCTGGATGCCGGGTGTGGGCTGACCCCACCGGCAACTCGGCGATGCTGGCCGGCGCCGTGCTGCAGGCCCGCTATTGGTGGCGTTTGCTGCGGCAGGTGCGCCGCGAATTCGCCACCCATCCGCCGGATCTGGTGGTTCCCATTGATTCTCCGACGGTAAATGTGCGCTTAAGCCGGCTGGCCCGTCGCCGCGGCATCACGGTTTGTTATTACGTGGCTCCACAGCTCTGGGCCTGGGCGCCCTGGCGCATTAAAGCGTTTGCGGCCGCGGTAGACCATCTCTGCTGCATTCTACCGTTCGAAGAAGATTATTTTCGACGCCAGGGGGTGCCCACGACGTATGTGGGGCATCCCCTCTTTGACCAGCCAGCTGATGGTGCGGCCGGTGATCCAGCGCAACTTAAGCCAGCGCTGCCGGCCGCAAGCCTGAAAATCGCCCTGCTGCCCGGTTCGCGCCGGGCTGAAATCATCGCCAACTTGCCCCCCATGCTCGAAGCGGTACGGGCGTTGCACCGCCGCTTCCCCGGTAGCGCTTTTGCCGCCGCCGCCGTCGATGATGCCCGCGGTTGGCAAATTCGGGGACTTTTGCAGCATAGCGGTTTGCGGGTGGATGTACGCAGCGGCGTGACGGACGCAATTATCCGTTGGGCGGATGTGGTGCTGACGGTCAGCGGTACGGCCACCCTGCAGGTGGCGCGCCATCACAAACCGATGCTGGTTATGTACACCCTGGCCTGGTGGAAGTGGAATCTCGCCGGCCGGTTCCTGGTGCAGACGCGCTATCTTTCGCTGGTCAACATCTTGGCGGGACGGGAGTTGGTTCCGGAATTTATTCCCTTCCACGGTTCACTGCGACCGTTGCTTCGCCGCGCGGGAGAATTGCTTTCCCAGCCGCAACAGCGGACCGCGATAGCCCGCGAGCTGGGTGAGTTGGTTGCCCCCTTTGAAGCGTTTTCCCGGGACATGCCCGCCGCCCGTCGGGTGGCCCTGGAAATCGCCCGTTTGCGGCTAAGTGGCTCTAACCAACGACCTCCCATTGCGGTAAGGGGAGGGACAGAATGAGGTTACGTTAGCCCTCGTAAGACCCGCGGAATAGATTACGGATCAGGTCGGGTGGTGGCAATGGCAGACCGCACCACCCCAGAGCACGGTCTACTCTCCACCAGTCGGACGTGCGGATCGATGATCGGCAAGTTAGGTTTTGGCCGGTTCTTCTGAGAATGCGGGCAAGCGCTCTTCATTGCCCGGAATCCCGGCGCCACTGGGGTAAAACCCAGCGACGGGTCCGGGGGAACGCCGCTCCCGCACCCCGTGGCTTACCGGCCGATATCTACCGGGAGAGCTATGAACCATTTTCCCCTATTGAGTATCTGGAACGCTGGACCGGAGTGACTGCTTTGTGGCCAGTGCGGCGTGAATGGCGGCGGGGAGATCCGCCAGGGAAACTTCCGTTTCCGAGCGATCCGCAAGGTTCTTCAGTCGGACCAGATTACGGCCCCACTCATTCGGCGCCAGAATCACCGCCAGCTTGGCCCCGGACGCCGCGGCCTCCTGCAGCAGTTTGCCAATATTGCGGGTGCCACGGTAGCTCTGCTGTACGCCCAGGCCAGGGCGGACAATTTGGGCCCGTGCCTCGTCCCACTGCGAACGGCGCAGCCCCAGAACCAGCCGATCGGCGGGCATGGAATCCTCCAGCGCGTTGACGACAAACACGTCCGGCGTCGGCAGCAGACGCCGCGGCAACCGGGCACGGTCGCGCAGCAGGATTTCCAGCACCACGTCGCCCATGCCGAAACCAACGGCGGGCAGGGACGGTCCGCCGAACATTTCGATAAGTTGATCGTAACGCCCGCCGCCGGCGATGGCTCGACTTTCACCTTGGCGGTCTGTGATTTCGAACACCCATCCGGTGTAATAGGCCAGGCCGCGGACAATACTGAAATCAAACCAACAACGATCCGGCAGGCCGCTTTGGGACAAGTGTTGTTCCAGCATCACCCCGCGCTCGCGGATGCTTTCCGGCGCGACGCCGGCTTCCGACCGCCATGCCGCCCCTTCCCGCCCCATCTGGTTGAGCAATTGATCAAGCCAGGCGGAAAAGGAATGGTCGCCGACTTGTGCGATGAACTCAAAGTAGTCACGCTCGCGCGCCGCGCACCCCTGCTCCCGGTACAGTTGTTCCCGGCCCGCCTGATCGTATTTCCGCAGGCGATCCAGGATGTAAAAGGCGCTGGAAAGGCGCTCCCGCGGCACGAACACGCCGACGAGCACGTCGGTGAGTAACTGGCGATGGTTCCAGCCAATGCGAAAGTCCTGCTCATCCAACCCGAATTCACGCAACGCATCGACACAAACGGCCAGACACTCCAGTTCCGCCCGCCCCGCGGGAGATAAGTCCCGGCGCGCCGAGGTCCCGGCGCCGGCCGGTTTATCACCGCCGCTCCGTTCCGATGCTTCCCCGATGAAATCCACATTCCACTGCATGAATTCGCGCAGACGGCCTTTTTGCGGTTGCTCCGCACGGTAGCAGCGCGGAATGGAAAACCATTTGATCGGACGCGGCAGACCGGCGGCTCGCGCCGCAACCATGCGGGCCAGCGTGGGTGTGAATTCCGGGCGCAGGGCCAGGTCGCGGCCGCCCCGATCGGTGAAGGAAAATAACTGGGAAACGATCTCGTCGCCGCTTTTGACCTTATACAGGTCCAGCGCCTCGAACGTTGGTCCATCTATTTCCTGGAACCCGTGGCGGATGGATACGCGCCGCCATACGTCTTCGATGTAGCGGCGCGCCGCCATCTCTTCCGGATAAAAATCACGCGTGCCCTTGGGAGACCGTCGCAGGGACTCGTCGACTTGAGCTTTCACAGTTGCCATGGCGGATCAGTGTACGCGATAGCCGGGCGTTCTTGAAGCCTTCCCATGGAGCCATACCTTTTGGCTAGCGCCTCTCCGCCAGGCCCGGATCGGGTTGGGCCAGGGCTTCCAGCAGGCGGCGCGGGACGCCGATGTCACCGATGGAGCATTGGCCGAGATAACTGGCTGCGGCCGGTTGGGCAAAACCGATTTTCATGCCACAAAAAGTCACGGTGTGGACCGCCTGCACGGCATGGCCCCAAGCCTGGCCTGTGTCGCAATCCAGACCGGATGGAATATCCGCACTAATCACCCGTCGCCGGGAGTGGTTAATCGCCGCAATTAAATCAGCGGCCAAGCCGTGGACCGGGCGGGATAAGCCGGTGCCAAACAGTGCGTCGATAATCGTGTCCTCGACGCTGCTTTCAGCCAGCCAGCACTTCAGCGCGGCCACCGGATCGGCGGTGGGAGGGCCGGCTGCGCCCATCGCGCGGATGGTGTGCAACTGCTCGGCTGCCGGGCCGGAGAATTTCTCTTCCGGCGCGGCCAGTAGCACCCGCACCGCATGGCCGCGGTTGGCCAGGTGCCGCGCCGCAACCAGCCCATCGCCGCCGTTATTTCCCGGTCCGGCGACCACCAGCACGCGCGAAGCCGCACCCATGTAGGATCGGGCAATCTCGGCCAGAGTTCGCCCCGCATTTTCCATCAATGCGGCCACGCTGATCCGATAATCCGTGGCCGCCCGACGGTCAATTTCCGCCAAGCCGGCGCGGGAGAACCAGAGCAGCGGCGGTGCATCAATTTCCATAAATGGCTATCTTCGAGCAAAATGGAACTGTGTCAATACGCCGCGGAGTCGAGCAAGCGGTCAGTGGAGCGGGGGTGCAATTCCCCCGCGCCCCAGACCCCGACAAGGTTTCCAGTTGCGCGAAGGCCCACTGGTTCGCAATTCCCCCGCGCCCCAGACCCCGACAACGAAGGGGTCCGCGGATGACGCGGGGGTTCGCCACCTTTAGCGGCTTGGCGAACCGTGAAAAAAAAGAAAACACCGGCCTTGCCCCTTGCGGAAATAGCATGATGGCGGAGCGTTCCGGTGGCGTAATATCGGGATGAAGGTTGCCACACGAACCCATGCACCCGGAAGATGAAATGGAATCCGCTGACGGTCAACCGGACGACGACCTGGTCGCCTGCGCAGGTTGTCGACGCCGGATTTATGAAGACGCCCCGCGCTGCCCCTACTGCGGCGCGGACAATCCCTGCGCGGATTCCTACCTGAAGCGGCATCCCCGGTGGGTTCTATTGGGAGCTATTTTGGCGCTGCTGGCCATGTTATTGTTTTTGGCCAACTGGCTGGCTTCGTATTGGCCCTGATGCCCTAAGCCGGCTGCGCCGGAACCGAAAACGAAATCTCACGCGAAGCCGTGAAGTCCGCGAAGGGGCGGAAAACAGGGTCCAACACTTTGCGCCTTCGCGTGAGCCGCGGGTTCTCCGCGCGACGCGGAGGAGTTACGGATTCAGAATCTAATGCTTTGTCGCCACTTATCTTTCGGGTACCCCGGCCGCCGCCATTCACCGGGTCGCCGCCAGGAAACATTAGGGCGACTCGACAAGGCGAGCTGAAGCCCCGGTGCTTTTGGGTTCGGTGGCGGATCTGGGGATTTTTCTCCCACCAGGAATTTATCGCTTGACAGAGCCCTAAACCGGTGTGAGCAGAACGATGTTAGAACACCTGAACGTCTGCTCTCAGCAATCCAATTATTTATAAAAGACAACCCCGATTATATCGCTTTTTAACCCTTCCCCTCACCCTTCCGCCTGGGGGGAAGGGTGCTGTTTTCATTCTACCCTTTATTTTCAACGCATTTGCGCGTTTTTCGAGCGTGGTGCCTTGTCAGAAAGCGTCCCTCTCTCCCTCACGGGAGAGAGGCCTTCGGCTCGCTCACGCTCGCCTCGGCGGCTCACGCCGTCCGCAGGTGGGGTGGGGGCAGAAAAACAGCAAATGTCCTTTAGATGTCCTTTACAGAATGACATAAAAAACAAAAACAACCAAGGGTAGTCTCACGACCACCCCCCGCCGCTCAGGCGGCGAAAACGAGAAAAACTGGTTAAGGAGGAAAGAATCAATCGAGACCTGCGATAGAGGCTTCATCACCATCAACAATAACCATTGCCCCATTCAGAAACTGAGCAAGACTTTCTCCAACACCAACCACAGCTGGAATTTCCGCCTCTCTCGCGACGATGGCTGCGTGGCATAGCATTCCGCCTTGTTCGGTAACTACAGCTGCCGCTTTTTGGAAAACCGCTCCCCAATCTGGAGATGTCATCTTCGCGAGCAATATTTCGCCGATTTGGAAAGTTTCAAGATCGTCTGGGCAGAGAACCCAGCGGACTCGTCCTTGCGCCCGGCCCGGCGACGCACCAATTCCTTCTAATGTGGCGTTCATAAAAAATCTCCAACAGAATCACCAAAAGCCTGCTCAAGCACCTCAAGTGCCACGTAAAACTTGTCGAGCAGGATTGCATCAAGAAAGTACGTACGGGCGGGTTCGGCCAACTGTTGCGCCGTACGCCAATACTGGTATTTGGAGATGAGGCCAAACCTACCCTTATAATTGTATGTATTATAGTTCATTTCATATTCTTTCTGAACCGCCAAACATTCAAGAGCTGCGTGAGCACGGGCATGGTACCCCTCCTGTACGGCGGCGAGGAATGGCTTCACCGCTTCAGTATAAGTACTTGCGGTGCGCCTTGGACATCGGCTGGCTACTAATTCGTGCCAACCAAAAGGAGGATATATCCCTTGGCCTAGGAGAGATGTATATGGTTCAGGCGACAAAGAAACGGCGTGAACAAATGATTCCAGCGTTTGAAAACTGTTCACGCCAAGAGATGCAAATGCTTCAAACAGGAACAGTAGTTTTCGGTCGAAGTGTGCCAAAAGTGGCCTGAAGAGCTTGGCAAAATTACGCTCAATTATGGGGTTATAATCTGCGGGGACATTGGCGAAACGCGGTGTAATGAGACGACGAGCAACATGGTAAGAAATAGCATTACGTGCGGTCGGGGCCATATCGCTTGAGAGCGTGCAAAAAATCAATTCTTTTACGGTCGGAAGCATGATGTTGACATACCAACGTCCTGATGTCAGAAACATACCGTGCAAGCTATCAATCTCATTGACGTAGGTAAATTGCCGCCAAAATTTGAGGATAGTTTCCGGGTTATCCAAGATTTGTGGGGTTTCCAAAACGTGATCACAGAGTGTATCAACACGTTCACGTGCTTGTTTGAACCGACTAGTATATTCTGTCAAGTACTGGGTGAGGTTTGGATTTTCCTTTCGCGCCCAAGTATCAACAAATTGTATAAATTCGTTCCGCTCCACCTCAACATTATTACAATGCTCCAAGTACTGTGTTAAGGGGTCGATTTTGTGAATGCGATCATCTAAATATTGGACGTGCTTCTCTGCAATCCACGACAGCAATTCCGGAGGGATTTTGGCAAGTGTATTTGATAGCGGGGCTAACTGTGGTGGTGAGGTATTCGGATCAAGCATGTCTGCTCCCTTTTGTGTAACGGGCGACCTCAGAACCTAACGTAGTTTGAACACGAAGAAATATTGGAATCGGGATTTCGAAAGCAAACGCTTGCCCGCGTAGTGCTTGAAAGGCGGCCATGGCCATCACGCATGATCCAATATCTCCAAATGCACCAGAAGATACCTGCTGTGCTTTGAGCCATTTTAGAGATCGGGATATCGCGTCAGAATATTTGCTAGGTGAATGAGAAAGCGCAATGGTCGCGTAGCCGGTGAAGGTTGTGCTATACATTGAGTAAGGAGGGGCCTGCACCCCCCACGATCCATTCTCTCGTTGCCGCCGGACGAGCCAATCACATGCCCGGTCGGTTGCATTGGCTATTTTCTCTCTTTCAGCTTGCGGACCATCGTAGCGAGCAAGTGCAATGACTGCCTGCGCAGTATGCCATTCAGAAGGTACTTTCGTTCCTTCCGGTTTTGTCACAGGCCCGCAGAAATCGCCGGTCTCGAACTGAGCATCCAAAAGCGCCATCACGCATTTGCGGGCGTTGTCTCGGTCACCAGTCTCCGAGAATATGCGCAATGCGGCAGCCAGGAAACCTGAGCCGAACCACTCCTGCTGACTGTAGCTGGTGAGTCCGCGTTCGACATCAGCCACAATAAACTCAATAGCCCGCTTGAGGACCGACTCGCTGGGTGGCACGCCGCACTTGAGAAGAGCGAGTATGACCTGACACGTATCCCAAAGGTCTGATCCCCAACTTCCATCCGCATTTACTGACTTCACCAGCCATCCAACAGCCAGCGGAAGCCCTAACACATTTGAATTATCTTTCGTATTCGGACCTGCCCATTGCAGTGTGGTAGGTATGCCACCAGCAAGCAATATCTGTATGACAAAGGCCGTCACAGCTTGATCCCATTCGGGATGCCCCTCAACGCTCCATGATCCGTCTGGATGCTGTGCTGACAGCAGATAGCAAGCTCCCCGGAAGACCAACGGATCAACCTTAGTCAAGAGCCATTCATACATGTCGTCCCTCAACTTCAAGAGGGCTGAACCAAAGCTGACAACCGCTTCCGGAGTACATGTGCAGACAGATTTTGCAGTGGCGCTCGCAAGGCTAATCGGGCCACCTTTTCGCTGAGTTCCTGCGACGGTAATTGGTCGAGCCTGAAGAATAAAAATCTCTCCATTGACAGCTGCCCATTCCACATCTTGGGCAGTGCCGAAGTGGCGTGCGATACAATTTGCTGTTTCAGATACAGCGAATATAAGCTCATTGGGTGGACGCTCAATCGTTCCAGCGACGGGCACCCTCGCCTTGCGGATTGTTTGCCCTTGGGTAACTTCGAAATGGCATGGGGTTCTGGTACCACTTACTAAGCTTTCACCACAACCGGGAACGCTCTCAACAATCAGACAATCTTTCGTCTGTGGGGTTGGTCCCACCGTAAAACACACACCTGCAAAATCAGGTGAAAGCATCTGTTGTATCAGCACCGCCATACACGGCGACAAGACCGGCATTCCTCGGTGCTCAATCGCGTACGTCAATGCCCTGCCATCGTACTGTGAGGCCCAGCAAGCGCGTATAGCATCAAGGATATTTTTCCACCCAGCGACATTTAGCACGGTCACGTATTGGCCGGCAAAGGAAGTAGTTAACGCATCCTCGACAACACATGACGAACGAATTGCGGTAGCCCGCCGGGTTAGTCCTTCAAGTTTCTCAAGAAGCAGATCGGTAATCACAGATGGGAAGGGAGCATTGAGAATAACGTCCACGATCCGCTTCTGCAACTCTGAGGCCTCCGCGAGTGCTGTTTCCAGAAAGGTCATGCCAAGTGTGTGAACTCGCTCCACGGAGGCCAAGTCAATACCATTTACACGGAGGAAATGTGCTAAAACATCACGCCCAACGGCCACTCCCGGCGGAACTGTTATGCCTATTCTCAAAAGGTCGCCCAGATTCCCGGCTTTTCCACCGAACTGATGGTTTGAGCGTGCATCCGTCTCATTCAGTGCAAGAATATGGATGGTTTCATTTAGCATTCACCCACCTGCTAATCGGTGTAGTTACAATCTAATGCTTGCCGTACCGTCAGAACACGCGCAAAAGCATTTTCCATCAATTCGGCAACAATGGCACGAATTCGTCGTTCATTCAACGTCTCCGTACCAGGTGTGCCTGTCGCCTCAGGTGCAAAATCGACGTATAGGTCGTGATCGTGCGCATCCCGTGCGGTTGAATCACAGCAGCAGTTAGTCATGAAGCCAACGATAACCACCCGCTTTACGTGCAGTCGCTTTAGACGGTCACTTAGATCAGTCCCAACAAAGGCTGAATACCGGTTCTTAATGATCTCTGTCATGTTCTCCGGTCGGTAGAGTGCATCGTCATACTCAACAGCCGATGTCCCCGCCTTGAAGTTGAAATCGTCGAACTTACCAAGGTAATCAAACATACGACCGAGGTCAGAGCCGTCAGATTTATGAATATGACGCACAAATATAATCGGCAGCCGATTTCTCTCAAATTTCTTGATCAGATGATTAATCCGGTCGATGGTTCCTTTGGAGTCCAGACAAAAGAGGTCTGCACCCTTTTCGGTATATATCTTTTGGGCGTCAATGACGAGAAGTGCTGTACTCATTTTACACTCCAGTTTAAACGATAATTAACTGACGACGGTCCAAGGCTTGTCCCGCTCTCCGTTGAAAATGGAGAGCAGCACAGATGGAAAACATATTACGCGGCGACCTTGGCGGTGTCAACCCCGCGTCCCAACATTGTACTGTTTCAATAGAAATGTCACGGGTACTCGTTTCAATAGAAGTGTCACCCCATGGGGGGCGAAGTCAAGCCTG
>JAKCCC010000041.1 GCA_021838985.1 Planctomycetota bacterium | reverse complement strand
ACCACCTGCCGGGTCGAAACGGCGATCCACAGGAAGACCGCGACGGCAATCCCCGCCAGCAGTAAAAATAGCGGCAATACTCGTAGGGCCATACCCATCCTATCCGGTCCGTGGGGCGTATCTACACCGACAACCGCCGCCGCGATCCTGAAAAACTCCCGGCCAATAGCCGGGGGTCGCCTGACCTCCGGCCTCGGGTCGTCAGCGAGGCTGAACCTGTAAAGGCCATAGCGCGCTCTGCTGCGGCCAGAAGCCATCCTCAAATGTCAGCACACCTTATCCGCCCGCGGTTGCCGAGCCGACCCATGTCCGGTGACAATCTATCGGTGCGAAGCCGGCTTTTTGCTGCCAATAGTATACTATTATACCCTAATATCATAAAGTCAACCGCCCTCGCTCACCCGGCCCTCGGCACCGGCGCCATCGTCGCGCAGCCGCCCTAAAAAATCTGTCAATTGTGGCCCGATACGCCGTAATTGTTCCCGGTGGACGGCGGACAGCTTTTCCAGCACCGCCTCACCACGACTGGTCAAAGTCAGCCGAACCTGCCGCCGATCCGTCCGGTCCGCGATTCGGCGGACATATCCCTGCCGCTGCAGTCGGTTCACCAAACCGACCGTGCTATGGTGCAGGATCTGCAGCCGCTCGGCCAGATTCCGGATCGTCATGCGCTGCGACTCCGAAAATCCCTTGATCGCCAGGAGCGCCTGATGCTGCTGCGGGGTCAGCCCCGCCGCCCGCGCCGCGTTTTCACTGAAACGCGCGAATTGGCGTAAGGCATAACGCCACTCGGCTAACGCCTCGTAATGCGCTGGTGGAATCTGTTGTCTTTGCCTCGGCTTCATGGCCTGATAGCCCGGACGGCGCTCCTTAAGTTCGCTGGAATTATATCGCAGAACGATATGCATCGCAACCGGCGACCTGGCCGGTTCCCCGCCGTGCAACCCGCCGCACCGCCCTGCGGTGGAGCAAGAGGTGACGTCTGAAGGACCGTCGGCCCGCGCGCCGGAGCCGGGAATGTCGATGGTGCTCCTTTGTGGAGGGCGACGAATGCCCGACCCGCCTGGTACACTACGGGCCATCGGCGCACCCATGGTTAACGCAATATGTTTCACCGTGGGACCTGATGATGGCTCCGGGAGAAGACGCGGGGCTGGGGCGCCGGGGGGCAGAAACGGCGCCAATAGCCGCGTCACGAACTCGGTAAAAATAGTCTAAAAAGCTCTTGATATCTTGTGTATGCCTGCCTAAAATAACCCACGAGGCGTCTTGCCGCGCGGGGCTGGCATGTCGATCCGGAGCTTGAATAGGAAGGCCATCGTACCGCTCTTATACTTTGGTTGCGATGGCTTGGGTAACCTTAGGTTAGGGGTTCTGGTTAGGGGTTCGGCCACGACTGCAAGCATAGCGCATCTTGGTGCGTCTGGCAGTGTTACCGCCTGAGTAGTCGATCACGGCAGGTGCGAAACCGCGTTGCGGAATATGCCGGCGAGAACCCCTGGGTTCACCTCTCCGTGCGGAGCCGGATATGTGCTCCGGGCGTGTCCGGACGCCCTGTGCGGACCGAAAGACGAAACCGGTGTGCGCTGGCGCGGGGAAGATGACGTGCTTTTCACCCCAGGCTGATCAAACGGAGGTGCAACATGGCTGGAATCACGGGGATCTGCAAGGAAGTTCTGGAGCGGACGGAATGGATCGCCATCGCGACGGCGGGTACGGATGGTCCGCATGTCGTGGCAACGTGGGGGGATTACGTGCGGGCCTTGGGAGTCACCCAGGAGGAGCTCTTGATTCCTGTTGGGGGTATGCGCAAGACCCAGGCGAACTTGGCGCGCGATGCGCGTATAGAGCTGCTCTGTGGAAGCCGGCAGGTTCGCGGCACCCACGGCCCCGGTAAAGGCTGCGGCATTATGGGAACGGCCGTGATCCACACCGCCGGAGCAAAATTTGACGCGGTAAAGGCGAAATTCCCCTGGGCGCGGGCTGTATTGGTGGTCAAAGTGGAGACGGTGACCGAACAGCTTTAAAGCGCGCCTATAGACCGGCTGCGTTTCGGTTTTAATAGCCGCCGCATTCTTCTGTCTTCAGATCGCCGCTACCGACGGCCACGGAGCTGAGGAAGGTCCGCAACGCCGTCACCATGGCGGCCGGCCCCGTCAGATAATAAATCGGCCGGACACGTCTTGCGGATGTCTTGTTAGCATGGCGGCGTCTATAACCGCCCCTCTCTCCGGGCCAGGACCGCGAAGACTTCTCGGCTTGGGTCATGGTGGTGATGATGCGGAGATGCGGATTTTTCCTTTCCCAGGCTGGGAGTTCCTCCAGAAAAGCCGCATCCTCCGGTCACCGGTTGGCGTAGAAGTGAAATAGTGTTTGCGGGAGCTTTTTGGGGGTGGCGTCCAGGATGATGCTACGGATGGTAGTTATGCCTATGCCGCCGGCCAGGCATACGGTCACGCGCGGCCTTGTTATGCAGCCGCACATCTGCCGAGGGGCCATCCAACACGATAGATTCACCGGATTTACGCCCCTTCAGGACGTGCTTGTAGCTGGTCTCGCGCAGGCGCGTGGCAACGTCGATCTTATCATCGCCGGAAGCTGTGATAAAGCAGAACGCTCGGGCCTTGCCTTCGGCGTCGGTTTCCGGAGGATTTACCAAGGTTAGTTTACCCAATTGCCCGGCCACAAAAGCGAATCCGGCCGGCTTTTCCCAGTACCAGGCCCCGGTCCCTTCCGCGACCGGCCGGCTTGCTATGGGCTTGCTGGTGTGTTGAATGACCGGCATAATTGTAGGCATGGTAAAATGCGGGCGGGAATATTCGCTGGGCAGCTTGCGGCGCGCGGATTTGGCGGCAAATCCGACGGCGCAGTTTCAAAAATGGTTTGCGCAGGCGACAGGCGAATCAGCCGGTGGCCGTGGCCGCAAAATCAGCATCGCCCTTTTTAATCTCTGGCGCGCCATCCTGGGCCACGCGCCAGCCTACTCCACCGCCATGGTGCTGGCCACCGCGGACAAGGCTGGGCGGCCGTCGGCGCGCACGGTTTTACTCAAAGGCGTGGACGAACGCGGCTTCATGTTTTACACCAATTACGACAGCCGCAAAGGCCGGGAGTTGGCCGACAATCCCCATGCGGCTCTCACGTTTTATTGGATGGACCTGGAACGGCAGGTGTGCGTCGGCGGCCCGGTGCGAAAATTGTCGCCGGAAGAATCGGCGGCCTATTTCAGAAAACGTCCGCGCGGCAGCCAGCTGGCCGCCTGGGCGTCGAACCAGTTTGACGTGGTCGCCGACCGCGCCGCGCTGGAAAAGAAATGGAACGATATGGCCGCCCGATTCCCCGGCGATGTTCCCTGGCCGTCCAATTGGGGCGGGTTTGTATTGAAGCCTGATTGGATAGAGTTCTGGCAGGGCCGACCCCATCGCTTACACGACCGTTTTCGTTACTCGCACCAGCCGGATGGTTCCTGGAAGCTGGAACGCATTACGCCATGAACCGTCAAGCCATTAAACGGACTGGGTCGGATGGTTTTCCTGCGGCGCCATCGTGTCAAGCGCGATGGAGGGAATAGGACGCGCCGACGCTCTTCTGGCGGATTGACCGACGGTGACGCCAAGTGGGAAACCGTTTCGGCCATTCCGGGCGTCTTCGCGGCGAACCACGCGGCTCGCCGCGCTGCAAGGTTGCCGGTGGTACGGTTCGCGCCGTGATAACGGCCCGTCCATCGCGGAGCCGCGGAGCGGGCGAAGAGTGAAGCGGGGACACAGGTGGAATGGACGGGACCGTGAAGCTACTTGCGCCCCGTTTCCCTCGCCTGGAGGTAAATCGTATGGGAAGGCTGAGCAAGATTGAGCGGTTCTTCCTGGGCGTCGTCATAGTGGGCGGTGGCCTTCTGGTGGTCGTGCCGCTGGTCTACTACCTTTTTTACCTTCTTGTCGGCGGACCGATGCTCTCCTGGCATCAGGTGGGCCATTAACGCTTGGCGCCGCGGTAACGCCATCCCGGCGGGCGGTCGGGATAGGATCGCGCCGCCTACGCCCACGGATTCCGGCCACACCCCCAGGCCGTGACGGGGGCATTGGATATTTCAACGACGCCGTATGCGGGGTATACTTACCTTGATCCAGGCCTAGCCGGACACGAAGGTGGGACATCCCATGAATGGATATGAACGGGTAACGGCCTTCATCGCGGGTAAGCCGGTGGATCATCTGCCTTTGATGCCGATCACCATGATGTTCGCCGCGGATCAGATTGGGATAAAATACGGCCGCTATGCACGGGATTACCGGACGATGGTGGCGGCGCAGATCGCCACAGCCCGTCGGTTTGATTTTGACTATGTTTCGGGAATCTCTGATCCGGCCCGGGAAGCGGCGGACTGTGGCGCCTCCATCCACTATTTTGAAGACCAACCCCCCGCGATTGAAGACGAACATGCCCTCTTGGCCGACAAAACCACGCTGATGCGGTTAAAAATACCGGATCCGCTCGGCGGCGGGCGCATGCATGACCGCGTGTCTGCCATGGCGTTGTTCCGCCGGGAGGTTGGCGGTGAAAAGTTAATCGAAGGCTGGGTGGAGGGGCCATGCGCGGAAGCAGCCGATCTGCGCGGCATTAATACCCTGATGCTGGATTTTCTGGATGATCCCACATTTGTACGTGATTTATTCGCTTTTGTCGTGGCTATGGAGCTGCGTTTTGCCGAGCAACAGGTAGCCGCGGGGGCGGATATTATCGGTGTCGGCGATGCGGCGGCGTCGCTGGTCGGCCCGGAAATTTATGAAGAATTCGTCTGGCCGTTTGAAAAACAACTGGTGGACGGATTGTTGGCGCTCGGTGCCAAGGTAAGGCTGCATATCTGCGGCAACACCCGGCCGATTCTAGCCGGCATGGGTCGTCTGGGTTGCCACATTGTGGACCTGGATTATCCTTCAGGGTTGGACGAGGCCCGACAGCAGATGGGGCCGAATCAAATTTTACTCGGCAATATCGATCCCGTGCGTATGCTACGCAATGGCACACCCGCAAGCGTACGCGCCGCCATCGCCGAATGCCATCGCCAGGCCGGGGAGCGGTACATCGTGGGAGCAGGTTGTGAAGTGCCGCGCGACACACCGGAAGCCAATCTTCTGGCGCTGACTGGGTATGCCCGGTCCGCTGTGCCCGCCAGCTGGCAAAACCGGCCGGTCGCGGGCAGGTGAAAATCGACCATTTTTAGGAAGCTGAGTCAAGTTTTCAGGCGCCCAGCCGTTGGGCGAGAAACGCGAGAAGCTTACGGATGCCCAATCATCTGGAAGTGGCCATGATACGAGCGGCTACAATGCCCTCGGCATGCGGTGTGGCCGGATTTTTTGGCGAGCGCCGACCGGCAGCGATAGCGCCAAGTCCCCATTAGCGGCGGCGGTCATGCCGCCCGTGGGTATGTCCCCGTCCCAAAATCCGGCGACATCTCGGCCTGCGGCTGGTCGCGGCGGCGGTAGGTTGGTCCAGCGCCACCCCGCGCCCGGATGAAAATACGGCGGTTCAATTCCGATTGCTATCGGGGTGAATGGGGGAGCATGACTGCGGCCGTGCCGCGTGGTTGCGGAGGCCTCCTGGATCTCAAGCATGGTCCGTCACCGAGTCGCCGCGGGCGAGCCGCTACGGTGACCTGAAGCCGCGGCGTTTTGGCGGTGCTTTTGCAGCTGCGCTGCGCGGGCCAGGGCCGCGGCGGCCTGGGTCCGTCGGCCCATAGTGTTCAAGGCACGGGCTAAGGCGCGATAGGGGGCGGCGTGGTTCGGCCAAAAGCGGATGACGATGCGAAACTGTTTTGCCGCGGCTGCGGGCTGACCCTGCAGCAGCAGGCACTTGCCATATTCAAAATGCCCCAGCGCGAATTGCGGCGAAACCCGTACGGCGCGGGCGAAGTAGCGCAGGGCTTCGCCCCTCCGGTCGAGTTTTTCCAAGGTCAGCGCCAGGTTGTACAGCGCCTTGGTATGGTCCGGCTCATACCGGAGAACCTGGTGATATTGGAAAACCGCTTCCGCGTACGCGTGTTGAGCCGCTAACGCGTTGCCGAACGCGAAATGCAGCGCCGCCGACCGGGGAAACTCGTGCAGCCCGCGGGCCAGATCGCTGAAGGCCTGATTCCAATGCCCCAGCCGTTCATAGCAGTTCACCAGACGGATAATGGTGGCGATCATATCCGGATCCATTTCCAGGGCCTGGCGATAAAACCCGACCGCGGCGGCATAGCGGTGCTCAACTTTGTAGTAAATGTCTCCCAGATTGGACGCAATAATCGGATCGGCGCCCTTCGATAAGCGAAAAGAGCGATTCAAAAAGGCCATTCCTACCTTCAGATGACCGTGGTCGCATTCGTATACCCCGACATGTTCCAGGGCGGGATAGGAGGTTGGGTCATATTTCAGGACATGTGTCCACACATGAATAGGAGGTCGATAGACCCAGCTTTGCCTCCAGCTTCGCGCCGCCAGAACCACCACGATCACCGTACCCAACCCAACGGCAAGGGAGCGTTTCCAGTTTCCGTTTTCCGGTTCCCGCCGTGGCGGGTCTCCGCTTTGGTGGGCGCCGCCCGGCCCCCACCCGCAACCGGAAACCAGAAACCGGAATCCCTCGACGACCAGTGCGATTAAGCCGATGCAGGCCAGGTACTGGTAGTGATCCGCCACGAAGGTGTAGCGCATGGTGTAAAAAGAGATAAATCCCAGCACCGGCGAGATGGTAAGACCGTAGAAGGCTACCGCGGTGAAAGGTCCACGGCCGATCCGCCGGTGCAGCAAAAGCAGCGCCACCGGCACTGCGAACGCGGTAATGGGAAATAGCCACTGCCAGCCCGTCGTGGCGAACCGCCCGTGGAGACCTCCCAGCGCGCTGCTCCGCCAGCGTGGATAAACCTCCAGCAGGGGGTGCGGCCAGATCAATTTCCAGGGGTAGAACCACAGGTCCTTCCCGGCGATCAGCAGGCGTTGCATCCAGGAGAAATGGAACACCGCGCCCCGCGCGCCCGACTGCGTATGCTCCATAATAACCGTGACGATGGCCATCGCCAGGCCGAGCCCAAACCAGGCTAACATCGGGTTGACATCCCGATCTTCCAGCCGGCCGCGCTTCCACCACGACAGCAGGAGCAGAATGGCGGGAAGAGTGCAGGCGTCCGTCTTCGCCAGCAGCGCGAACAGGTAAAAGAGGCTGGCCAGGGCGTACCAGCGCCAGCCGTGCTCACGCCGGAGCCCCACGTGTTCATGCGGCGGTTGGACGCTGGATCGCGGATCAACCACCGGGTTGGCATCCGGTGCGCCCGCGGCGGTATTAATCGGTGCTCGGTCCAGCCCCGCGAACCGCATCCAGGCCAGGACCGCGGCGAAATAAAATAACGCGGAAAGCAGACTCTTTTGCTCCACCACCCAGCCGACGGTTTCCACCTGCACGGGATGAATGGCGAAGATCGCGGCGATAAGCCAGGCGGATTTCAACCCCAGTTTGGCCAAAATCCGCCACAGCAGCAGCCCGTTAATCCCCTGTAGAACGATATTGACCAGGTGATAGGCCAGGGCGTTGGCGCCCCAGAGTTTGTATTGCAGCAGAAACGCCGTAAAGACCAGCGGGTAATATTGTGGCGAAGCCGTAGGGTGCAGCCAAATGGTGGTCAGGCCAGCCCAGTGATGGACAAAGCGGTTGTGGGTCAGCCAACCGGAATCGTCCCAGATAAAACCGGCGTAACCCAAAGGCCAATAGGCCGCGGCGACCAGCACCAGCAGCCCCACCGTGCCCCATATAACTTTCGCCCAGTGGACCGTCCGGTTGGGCGCCAGTGAGCACGGACCGCCGCCCGGCGCCGGTTCGTTGGTCCGGGGCGAGGCGGCTTGGGGGGTTGGAAAATCCGCCGCTGAATCGGTCATAACCGTCTATTGAACCAGATTTGCGGCGCCACGCCAACTGTCCGCGGATCTTCGGTATGGGCGGTCCGCTTTCCGAAAAGGGTTTCGTCATTGGAATGGGCGCTTGGCCGAACCGGCCTTACCGCGTAGGATATCCGCTCATGGAACGAACGCTGATCATTTTAAAACCTGACGCCGTGCAGCGCGGCTTGATTGGCCCCATCATCGCGCGGTTCGAGCGCAAGGGGCTGCAGATCGTGGCACTGAAGCTGACTCGCCTGGACTCCGCCGTGGCGCGTCAGCATTACGCCATGCATGAAGGGAAACCGTTCTACGATGGTTTAATCCAATTCATCAGCAGCGGACCGGTGGTGGTGATGGTGCTGCAGGGTAATCACGTGATTGAAACGGTCCGCAAGATGATGGGCGCGACGTCGGGATTCAACGCGGAGCCGGGAACCATCCGCGGTGATTTCGGATTGTCCAGCAGTTTTAACCTGATCCATGGCAGTGATTCGCCCGCGACGGCCCGCGCGGAAATCGCGCGTTTTTTTGCACCGGAAGAACTGCTGGATTTTCCGGCCGCCAGCTGGCCATGGGTCTATGCTCCGGGAGAGCGTCCATGATCATTAAGCATAGTGGCGAAGTGCCCGCCCAGCCGGTCCCCGTGCCGGGGGCCCGTAACGTGACCATGCAAATTCTGCTGGGGCCCCAGGACCATTGTCCCCATTTCGCCATGCGGCGTTTCACGGTGGAGCCGGCCGGCTATACACCGCGCCACCAGCATGATTACGAGCATGAGGTGCTGGTGCTGGCCGGGTGCGGCGCCGTCCTGGGCCCCAGCGGCGAGCAGCGGCTTGAAGCCGGAGACGTGATTTACGTGCCGGCCAATGAAATACACCAGTTCCAAAATCGTGGCCCGGAAAAGTTTGAGTTCATCTGCCTGGTGCCGGCGCACGTGCATCAACCGAACCGTCAACATGCGGCGATTAGCGGTCAGCGGCAAGCTCAGCCACAAGCCCAGCGCTGAACAGCGACGGCTGCAGCCACCGGTCGGTCTGGCTGGGCGGAGGGGAAAATAGCCCCGAACCTGGCCCGTTCAATGTCGAACCGGCGTCTCGAGTAGGCTATGGCGATAAATCACCCGACGGGTTCCCGGGTATTTTCGGCGGCGTGGGACGCCGGGGCGCCGGAAATTGAGGTGGCCGGCCATAGGCTCACCGTGTATACCGAAGCGCCGCGACTTTTTACCGCCATGCTGGCGGACATGGCCGCCGCCCGCCGGCGCATCTGGCTGGAAACATACATTTTCGCCCCCGATGCCAGCGGGCGGGCCATCGCCGAAGCCCTGCGCCGGCGCGCGGCCGACGGGCTGGATGTACGGGTGCTTTACGATGCCGTCGGATCCCAGTCCACCGGCCTGGAATTCTTCGCGGCGCTGCGCCGGGCCGGAGTGCGCGTGCATGCCTATCACAGTTTCTGGGAAGCTTTGCGTACCTTTTCCCTCCTGACCATCCTGAATCGCCGCGATCATCGTAAACTGCTGGTGGTCGACGACCTGTGGGCCTATTTCGGCGGCATGAATATCATCGACCATGGCCGCGATTTGCGGTTCCTGCAAACGGATGAACAAATGGCTCCCAGGGTGGGCTGGCGCGATCTGCACGTGCGGCTGGAGGGTCCCCAGCAAGCGGAAATTGCCGATAGTTTTGAGCGTTCCTGGCGCCACGCCCAAGGCCAGCATCTGTCCCGCCGACCGCGGGCCTATCGGCGCGTGCAGCTACGGGGGGAAAACGAATCCATCCATTTTTTTGATAGCGGACCGCGCCTGAATTTCAGCCGCGCAGCGCGGGTATATCGGAAATTACTGCGCCGGGCCCGGCGCGAGGTCACCATCGCCATGGCGTATTTCATCCCGGTGCGCCGGGTGTTAGGGGCTTTACTGGCGGCGCGGCGGCGCGGGGTGCGGGTCCGGGTGATCGTGCCCGCGCGGACCGATGTGCGCATCGCCCAGTTCGCC
>JAKCCC010000040.1 GCA_021838985.1 Planctomycetota bacterium | reverse complement strand
CACCCGTGCTGCGGCCGCGGCCCTGGGGTTGAAAGTTTTCTCCAGCGCTCCGGTCGATTCCGTTACGGGGATCTGCTATCCGCCCGGCTTTGACGACAAAGCGTTTCGGGGCGCTTTGCGCGAGCAATTTAATGTGCATATCGCGGCGGGGCAGGGAACGATGCAGGGCAAGATTTTTCGGATCAGCCATATGGGTTACGTGGATGGCTTCGACACGCTGGGGGCGATCAGCGCGCTGGAAGCGGTGCTGCGCCGCCAGGGGCACCAGTTTGCTTTTGGAGCCGGTGTCGCCGCGGCACACCGGGAACTCAACGCCGGCTAAACCGAAAGTTTCGCCACAGAGAACCCAGAGGACACCGCGGCTGTTAAAAATAAAGTACTTGAAATAATTGCGTGGATTTCATAAATGTGACAGAGTGTGGAAAGTGGAATATTTTCTATTTCTTCGTTCCTCCGTGCCACAATCCCAGAAAATCCGCGCGCCCCGCGCCAATTTTTCCCCGCGCGGCGCCGTAAAAATCGCAGCGCGGCGGAGCCGCAGCCAGATACCTGCTACCACGTTCCATTAAAGGCTAACCAGAAAGCCAGTGCCGTGTTAAGCCGGCGGCATGGCTGGCAAACGCAAACTCCCGGCACTGGTTCTGCGCTTGCAAGAACGGCACTGGCCAGAGCGATGGAGTAGGTCGCGTAAAGTGCTGAGACGCGAAGTGGAACGGGTATGGATTCTGTCGCCGTAGCGACCCGGGGACAATCCTCCGACCATCCAGAGGGCCTTGCGGATCAGCCGGGCGACCATTTACCATGGTCTGGACAAGGCGCTAGAGATGGGAGTGCAAGCGGGTCAAGAAGACGCTTTCCATCGGCCCGGGGAACCGGTCTTTGGCATGGGCGAGAAGGCCTGGGTGGTGCATGTGGCGTGCACCAAGCCCAACGCTCTGGGCTACGCCGCGGAACTGTGGACGTGTCAGGCGTTGGCGGGGCACCTACGCCGGCACGCGGAAGCGGCCATCCACCCGAGTCCGGCCCGTGCCGCCAAGGCCACCGTGCAAATAATTCTGGACGAGCCGCACTTGCAACCGCATAAAGTGCGGTATTGTTTAGAACGGCGCGACCCGGAATTGGAACGGAAGGTGCGCGAGGTACTGATGGTTTACCAGGAGGTGCTGGCGTCCAACCAGATCCCGGGGGCTGTGCCGGCCGTCATTACGGTGTCCATCGACGAGAAGCCGGGGGTGCAGGTCGCCGAGGAGGGCGACTCAGCCTGGTCGCCCGCTGGCGACACAAAGTCCTGCTCGCCCCCGGCGAGGCGAGCGATTGGGAACACCGCGCCGGATTTGCCGCCGGTTCCGGGAAGGCACGCGGTCGTCAGGCGCGACCATGAGTACAAGCGGCACGGGACGTTTTCCATCTTGGCTTCACTGGATTGACACGACGGGCACGTGCTGGCGCGCGTGGAAGAACGGCATCGCAGCCGGGAATTTATCGGGTTGCTCAAGGAGGTGGACGCCTATTACCCGCCCCATCTGATGATCCGCGTGATTCTGGATAATCATTCGGCAAATATCTCGAAGGAGACGCGCGCCTGCTTGGCGCGCCGGCCTAATCGCTTCCGGTACATTCACACCCCCAAGCATGGTTCCTGGCTGAACTTGGTGGAAACGCTCTTCGGCAAGATGGCCCGCACGTTCCTGCGCCAAATCCGCGTCACGTCCACGGCGGAGCTAAGAACACGGGTCTTCCGGGGCATGGCCGATAGCAATGCCACCGGTGGTGCATCGTTGGAAAAAGTCCGATCTTTCCATCTCCTGATCTGTGAATATTATAGCAAAACGCCATGCCAGTCAGAGGTTGAACCGCAAACGCCGTCCTCTGGAAAGGTCTCCCGAGGTGAGTCTTCGGCCTACGCTGCAAGAACGCCGACGGCACGGGGCAACGGAAGGCGGCAGCAAGATGAAGGCCAAATGGGGCGGAACCGGCGAGGCGGGAAAGAAGCAGGGACACGACGGACGGCGGAGGGACGAAGGATGATGGCGAAGGGGGACCCGGATGATTGAACGACATCGGTTCGGAGCAGCAGCCAAGAACAACCTGCCGTGAATGTGGCCAGTATCCAAAAAACTAAGTGGGAACGCAGAATGAATCGTTGGATCGCCGACGGCGCTCCGTGGCCTCCTCCAGCAGCAGGTCGAAGATCCGCCCCGGTGGATACAGCCCGAAGTGTAGTGGCTGGTTCGACGGTACTGCGGAGTGTGTCCACCGGGGCGGATCTCCAACCTGCTACTGATTCCTTCCGCGTTCCTACTTGGCGGCGTCTCCGTTTCACCGCTTTTTCGCACCACATTGGCGGACGCGCCGCAGGATCACCTTGGCAATTTCACGTTCTAACCCCAAAGGCTCGGTGACGGCGAAAGGCACGCCGGGGTGGGCGGCCGCGGCACGGCGGGTCAGGCGGGGGATATCGGTGGTGCTGTGCCGCCCCGGAGATAGAAAATAGGGATGCACCACCACGCGTCGTGCGCCGCGACGCACGCAAGCGGAAAACGCCGCGGCGATATTGGGCGCCGCCAACTCCATGTGCGCCGGTTCGACAATCGTGAAACCGGAAATATCCTTAAAAACCGCCACCACTTCGTGGAGCAAGTCGTTGGCCGCGCTCATGCGGCTGCCGTGATCCACCAGAATAATACCCGTGGTTTTCCGGTCAAATAGCATAGTCCGGGTCCTGGCCGGATTGATCCCATGCCCGGCCGTCGCGTTCCAACAGCGTATCGGCCTGCGCGGGTCCCCAACTGCCTGGTTCGTAAAAGGCCAGCGGCGCAACGCCCTGGCCCCAGGCCTGCTCAATCCCGTCGATGATGGACCAGGCGCCTTCGACCTCATCACGCCGGATAAACAGGGTGAAATCACCGCTCAGGGCATCGAGCAACAAGCGCTCGTACGCTTCCGGCGAATAGCTGCCAAAGGCCTGATGGTATTCAAAATCCATGTGCACCGGCGCGGGCAGGGAAACCGCCCCGGGTTTCTGGGCGTTGATGAGCAGGGTAATACCCTCATGCGGCTGAATGCGCAGGGTCAGCACGTTGCGGGCCAGCATTTTGCCGGGAGCGTTGAACAACACCCCGGGGGCGGAATTAAAATGAATGCTCACTTCCGAGCTTTGGCGCTTCAGATACTTGCCACTGCGGAGATAAAATGGCACACCCTGCCAGCGCCAGTTGTTTAGATAAAGCTTGAGGGCGGCATAGGTCTCCGTTCCGCTGCCGGGGGCGACACCGCGTTCCTGGCGGTAGGCCGCCACCGGGGCGCCATTGATCTGGCCGGCGGTGTACTGGGCGCGAACGGTCCATCGGGCCGCTTCCCCGGGGCCATAACCGGCGATCGACTTAAGCACGCGCACCTTTTCATCACGGATGGCGTCGGCGTCGAGAGCCACGGGTGGTTCCATGGCAATCAGCGTCAGCAACTGCATCAGGTGATTTTGGATCATGTCGCGCAGGACGCCGGCGGTGTCGAAATAGCCGCCCCGCCCTTCCACCCCCAGGGTCTCACTGACGGTAATCTGCACGTGATCGACATAGCGGCGGTTCCAGACCGGCTCGAAAATACCGTTGGCGAAACGAAAGACCAGCAAATTCTGAACGGTCTGTTTGCCGAGATAATGATCGATCCGCAGGACCTGCGATTCATCGAAGACGCGGTGTAGACGTTCGTTGAGCTGCCGGGCCGTCCGCAAATCGCGGCCGAAAGGTTTTTCCACGATGATCCGTCGCCAGGCCTGCGCGCTGAATGGATCAATATTGCCCAGGCCGGCCTCGCCGAGTTGATCCACGATGGTCTCGAATTCCGTGGGACTGGTGGCCAGATAAAACAAACGGCGCCCCCCCGTACCATGGGTTCGGTCCATTTCGGCCAGGCGGGTGGCCAGACGGCGATAGCCGGCCGCGTCTTCAAAGGTACTTTGATGATAATAAAGCCGCTGCGCCAGGTGGTTCCAGAGGTCCGGTTCGACCGGCTGACAGCGGGAAAAACGCTCAACCGCCTGGCGGGCTTCCTGCCGGAATTGCTCATCGGTCTTGGGACGGCGGGCAAAACCCACGACCACGGTGGATGGGGCGAGTAATCCTTCGCGGGTAAGATTGTAGATGGCCGGTAAGAGTTTCCGCGCGGTCAGATCGCCGGTGGCTCCGAAAATCACGATCACGCCCGACGGAGGCGTCGCGGCGGACTTGGCAGTTTCCATAGTCAGACCCCTTGCTGCCACCATTCTATGGCTTTTCCGCGGAACCACCACTATTTTCCCGGCGCCACTGAACTGGGGGTGTGGCCCTAATTTGTGGCCGAGCCGGGGCAGTGCCCAGTCACGATCTTCACCGCCAAGCCGCGCGCTCCGCCAGTGGATGGGCCGGCCCCGCCGGTGGGCGGGCAGGTTTTGTCGAGTCGTCTAACGGCCTCATGGCGGCGACTTGCGGCTTAGCGAAAGTCCGCCGAAAGTCGCCCTGGGCGACTAAACGCTTCCCCCTCCGCGCGGACCGGGGAAGAGCGCAGCGCCGCCTCTCGGTGCCCCCGCCCGCCAAAGCTGGCCAAACCCTGGACCGGCGACCCGATTCCCGGTGCGCCGGGAGCGATTGGTATGAAATATCCTGGTCATCAGCGCAACGCGAGCTCCGGCCCGCTGTGCAGCCGCCAGCCAGGCTTTAGCCCGTAGCCGTTGACGAACGCCTTCAAATCCATGGCGCGGCGGGCAAGGGGCTGCAATTGCAATAATTCCACCGCGCCCGTTTGACAGGCGATAGTCAAGTCTGGTCGTACGGTGCCAGGCTCGGTTGGGGCGAGCGGGTTTGAGCCCGGCGGTTCTGACGCGGCACTCAGGGAGCCCTGCTCCCGGCATTTCAGCAGCAGCACTTCCACGCGACGGCTGCCGCCGGGGGCGACAAATTCCGCGCGGCAGCCCGGCCAGGGGGACAAACCCCGAATGCGGCTGGATACCGCCGCCGCGGGCTGATGCACATCCACCCAGGCCATACTGGCATGGAGTTTCGGCGCTCGCGAGGCGCTTAACCCATCCTGCGGCACGGCCTTGGCTGTGCCCTCCGCCAGCTGATCCACCACCTGCAGCACCAGGGGCGCCCCCAACCGGGCGAGGCGATCATGCAATTCACCCGCGGTCTCATCCACAGCGATGGTGGTGCGTTGCACGCCTAAGATATCGCCGCCGTCCATGATGTCCGCGAGCCGGATCACCGAGACGCCGGTTTCTGATCGGTCGGACAAAATCGCCCACGGTACGGGGGCGGCGCCGCGGAACTGGGGCAACAAAGACGGATGCAGGTTAACGCCGCCGTACCGGGCTATCGCCAATAGTGCCGCGGGAAGTTTTTGGCCGAACGCGATGGCGACGAACAGTTCCGGCTCCAGCGGCGGCAGGCGTCGGAGCAGGTCGGCATCTGCGACTTGGGCCAGCTTGAACACCGGCAGGTCGTTGGCGGCCGACCATTGGGCTACCGGGGTGGGGGTTAGTCGCCGGCCCCTTCCGGCGGGGCGATCCGGCGCCGTAACCACGGCCACGATGGAGTGATGGGTTTGGCCTAAGGCTTGCAACGTCGGCACCGCGAAGGCGCCCGACCCGAAAAAGACGATGCGCATACCGACCCGCTCCGGAATTTCCAACGGAGAGATCAAAGGAGCGTCGCGGGTTGCGCCGCCTTTTCCTGCAGGGCGAGCATACGTTCGCGCACTTCCGCGGCGATGCGCGTATTCGGAAATTCCTCCGTGATCTGCCGGCCAATGCGTAGCGCTTCGCTCCAGTTATGATCGCTCACGTGCAGCGAGAACTGTACGCCGAGCTGCTGAAGCTGCTTTTTGAAGACATCGCGCGCGATTTCTTTATAGCCTTCCGCCTCGCCGGGCGTTAAGTATTGATCCAGTTGCTTAAGCAGGGTCACGCCGGCATCGACATCATCCTTGGCGACAGCCTCTTTCCACCGTTCGAGGAGTTCGCGCTTGCGCGTTTCCCGCGCCAGCTGGATTTTTTCGGGCAGTTGACGGACGGCGGGATGGTCGGGGTAGCGCCGCTGCAGGCGCGCCAGCTCGTCCCGGCAGCCGGCCCAGTCTCCGCCCTGCAATAACTGCTCGAACCGATCCAAGGCCCCCTGCACTTCGCGATCCAGGGCGTGGCGGCGGCCGGCATCAATGGCTTCCCGGAACTGGGTCGTCTCCGGCTGCCGGCCAAAACGCTTTTCCATCTCGGTGACCAGCCAATAAGCGGCCTCATAATCGTGCTTGTCTATATCTTCGTGGATGGCGTGGTGCAGCGCCTCGCGCTCTTTGTGGCGGTAGGCGATTTGCTTGATGGCGTCGGAAAGCGAGGTACTTTCGCTGATGGTTTCGAGAAGTTGGCGGTGGTTGTCCAGGATGTTGCGCAGCTGTTCATAGCGCCAACTGGCGTCCGCGCTGGCCCGCAGGCGCAGGGCAGCCAAGGCATCCCCTGCGGCGGCTACGAACAGCACCAGCAACCCCGCCAGAATTAGCACGAACGCTTCCAGGTGGAGCGCGCCCGCGTTACCGCCTCGGAATAGAGCTATGGCGCCGGTAATAATCAACACCGCGCCGATCACGCCGATAAGAAACATCCAGACGCGCACATGACCCGTGGGTTGTTCGCTTGCCATCTTAAGGGCCTCCTCGGATATTGCCCGGCCCTGCCGCTGGCCACCCAGCATCCCTTCCGGCCGACGGCCATGGGCCGGCGCGACTTTCGATCGGACGTTAATTCCCAGTGTAACGATGGTTAGCGGCAGGCGTCAAGATGAAAATGGCGCTCAGAGTCGCAGCGGGTATGGCCATAATGGGTGGTCTCGGAGCGCTGGGATAGGACAGGCCTTTCCCGATCTATCGGGATCGCTGTCGATTGCAGATCGGCCAGCTGCTGGTCTCACCAGCCATTAGGAATCCGCAATGCCACAAATTATTGCCACCCCCGCCGCAGACCGGCGAGGGTTTGCCAGCGGAAGCGGTGGAGGACAGCGGGAAGGCGGGGCGCCGGCGGCGTACAGACTAAGCGGGCATCTGACGACAGAGCCGATTTGACGGCAGGAGCGCTACCGGGCTGGCTAAACAACTGCGCAATCAACACGAGGGGCAGAATGTAGGGCGGTAAAACCAGCATCAGAAAGGCCAGCCGCATGAAACGCGGCTGAGGCAAGACACTCCATAATGACGGCAAAGCCGTGCTGCGCCGCGACGGGCGAGGACCATAAAGCGGCGGCCGGTCGGTTCGAAAAAGCGGCACAATTTCCATGATGGCAACTCCTTAGGCAACCCTGCAGTCCCTTCCTCGTCCGTCTGCCAGGGAAGTGCTGATGCAAAAGCCGTGCCTGGTGGCTGGAGGCTAAAGGATGAAGGATGAAGGATGACATGATTGCTGAACACTGATCGCTTGTACCGCACAGGGCTATTGGTGATACATTCCAGAGGCCAGGCCAGCGCGCAGCTGGCCCAGAAAAGTGGCGGGACGCCGCTTCTACCTTCGGCTGACCCAGACAAAGTGGCGGGACGCGGCGTCTACTTTGACGAACGGTACGTCTTAATAAGAGCCGTAGGTAGTATAGCTCTCCACCTTTGACGCATCTTTAAGCGTTACCGGAGACCCCGGGGCCTGATGACTAGGAAATAGGCAGGGGCGATACGGGGGCGACCAGGAGCGTGGCCCTGCGAAGCTGCGGACAAATCACATTTTCAGCTTGGCAATTGGCGATAAAACCACAGGGAAAAACAGTTTGGCATGGCGATTGCGGTAAACGCCCCCACGGCTGAGCCGTGCCGCCCGTGGGTCGCAGGCGGCATGCGCAGCGTATTAGTGGCAGGCTCCAGACGGAGGATTTTGTAAATGCAGGTACTGCAAGCATTCGCGGGTCTCTCAAGTTGGCGCGGGGCCCGGGCCGCTCCGGTGGTGATGATGTTGTTATTGATGATGACCGGCCGGGCGATGGCGCAGCCGGCGGGAGGGGGGCTGGCCCGTGCGATACCGGGGGCGGCGACGCTGGCCGCGACCACCCTGCCCACCGGAGCGTGGGCCAAGCGCCCCTATGACACCGGTTCCACGGCCTGGATGCTGGCGGCCACCGCCCTGGTCATGATTATGATGCCGGGTCTGGCCTTGTATTACGGCGGCATTGTCCGCAAAAAGAACTTCCTGGCTACGATGATGACCTCCTATTCCGCATTGGGGATCATCTGCGTACAGTGGTTTCTGTTCGGTTACATGTTGGCGTTCGGCACGTCGAGCGGCTGGCTGCAAAACATTATCGGTTGGGAACCGAGCCGGTTGCTGATGCTGGGGGTAGATCCGATCCACGCCGTCACGGGTGTTCCCGGCGCTCCGGCGGGCGGCGAGTTTCCGGTGCCCGAAACTATTTTCAACATCTTCCAGGCCATGTTCGCGGTGATTACGCCGGCCCTGATCGCCGGTTCGATAGCGGAGCGCATGAAATTCAGCGCCTGGTGCGCGTTTATTTTTCTATGGGGCACGTTTGTTTATGATCCATTGGCGCATTTTATCTGGGGCGGCGGCTGGCTGGCCCAGTTGGGCGCTGTGGATTTTGCCGGCGGCACGGTGGTGCATATTTCCTCCGGCGTTTCGGGGCTGGTGGCCGCCATTATGATCGGCAAACGTTTGGGCTACCCGAGGGGTAACATCATTCAGCCCAACTCGTTGGGGCTGACCCTGACCGGGGCGGGGTTGCTGTGGTTCGGCTGGTACGGATTTAACGCGGGATCGGCTAACGCCGCCAACGGTCTGGCTTGCGCGGCGTTTCTGAACACCACGATCGCCACGGCCATGGCGGGGCTGGCTTGGAATTTCGCGGAATGGTGTCATCACCGCCGGCCGACGACCCTGGGCATCGCCTCCGGATTTGTCGCCGGGTTGGTGGCGATTACCCCTGCCTGCGGCTATGTCGCGCTCTGGTCTTCGCCGATTATCGGTTTCCTGGCCGGCGTGGTCTGTTACGGCGGAGCGCAGCTTAAGACGATTTTCGGTTATGATGACGCTTTGGACGCCTTTGGCGTGCATGGGATCGGTGGGTTCCTGGGCGCCATGCTCACGGGTGTGTTTGCCAGCACGGCGATTAACACCACGGCAGGCGTGATTGACGGGAACTGGTATCAATTGGCGCTGCAGTTCTATGTGGCTGGCGACGCGGTACTGCTGGCCGCAGTGGGGACGGCGGTGATTGTCTGGGTCTTGGACAAGACCATCGGGTTGCGCGTTTCCGACTCGGTGGAGATCGAAGGATTGGACGTTGGCATCCACGGGGAAAACGGCTGGCAGGTCGGAGATATCCCGGCGCCTTCAGCGGTGCTGCCGGGCAACGCGATGTAAGCACGGCGTCCCATGGAAAGCCCCAAACCGAACGTTTCGTCACCGGGAACACCCTGACAAAGTGCACAGAGGTTATTGAAAATTAAAGTGCTTACGGCGGTTTTATGAATCTCCCCGGGTTCCAGAATGTTTCGCGAGGAATATTTGGTCTTTCTTTATTTCTCCGTGATCTCTACGGTCCTCTGTGGCTCGGTGCTGAAACCTCCGGGCCGGGGCGCTAAGCAGGGCTTTGACACGCAGGCGCTAAGCCACGAAAATAGAGCAGGAGTCAATTATGAAATGGATTGTGGCCATCATTCAACCGCATCGTCTGGAAGCGGTCAAACAGGCTCTCAGCGATGTGGAGGTGTTTCGGTTGACCGTCGCGGACGTGCAGGGTTACGGACGACAGAAGGGGCACACGGAGTATTTCCGCGGGAAGGAATTACACGTGAACCTGCTGCGGAAGGTGCGTCTGGATATCGCGGTCAATGAGGCCTTTGTCCAACCCACGATCGACGCGATTACCAAGGGCGCCCGCAGCGGCGCCGGCGGCAAAGGGCAGA